>CANKPO010000124.1 GCA_947484535.1 Caulobacteraceae bacterium | reverse complement strand
CCAGCTTAGGTCTTGACCTTCGCGCCAAGGTGTCTTTGAACCCCAGCGCGCTTTAAACTTCACTTCTTAGGATCGTCCACCATGTCCGACGCCAAACGCTCCGTGAAAAAAGTCGTGCTCGCCTATAGTGGCGGTCTGGACACCTCGATCATTCTGAAATGGCTTCAGACCGAATATGGTGCGGAGGTCGTGACCTTCACCGCCGACCTAGGCCAAGGCGAAGAGATCGAACCGGCGCGGGCCAAGGCTCTGGCGGCGGGCGTCAAGCCGGAGAACATCTTCATCGAGGATGTGCGCGAAGAGTTCGTGCGCGACTATGTGTTCCCCATGTTCCGCGCCAACACGGTCTATGAGGGGCAATATCTGCTCGGCACCTCGATCGCCCGTCCGCTGATCGCCAAGAAACAGATCGAGATCGCCCGCAAGGTCGGCGCCGACGCGGTCAGCCATGGCGCGACCGGCAAGGGCAATGATCAGGTCCGTTTCGAGCTGGGCTACTATGCCCTTGAGCCCGACATCCATGTGATCGCCCCTTGGCGCGAATGGGACTTTAAGTCCCGCGAGGCCCTGCTGGCCTTTGCCGAAGCGCACCAGATCCAGATCTCTAAGGACAAGCGCGGCGAGGCCCCCTTCAGCGTCGACGCCAACCTTCTGCACTCCTCATCCGAGGGTAAGGTGCTGGAAGATCCAGCGGTCGAGGCCCCTGAATTTGTCCATATGCGCACCATCGCGCCGGAAGATGCGCCCGATCAGCCGCACATCTTCACCATCGATTTCGAAAAGGGTGATCCGGTCGCCATTGATGGCGTGGCCATGTCGCCCGCGACCTTGCTGACCAAGCTCAATCAGCTGGGCCATGATAATGGCGTCGGGCGGCTGGATCTGGTCGAAAACCGCTTTGTCGGTATGAAGTCGCGCGGCGTCTATGAGACCCCCGGCGGCACCATCCTATTGGCTGCGCACCGGGGCATTGAGAGCATCACGCTGGATCGCGGCTCGATGCATCTGAAGGACGAGTTGATGCCGAAATATGCGTCGCTGGTTTACAACGGCTTCTGGTTCGCCCCCGAGCGCGAGATGCTGCAAGCGGCCATCGACTATTCGCAAAAAGAGGTCAGCGGTCAGGTGCGGGTCAAGCTCTATAAGGGCAATGTCTCGATCATTGGCCGGACCAGCCCCAACAGCCTCTATGACCAAGACCTCGTCACCTTCGAAGAGGGCAAGGTCGCCTATGATCACCGTGACGCGGGCGGCTTTATCAAGCTCAATGCCTTGCGCCTACGGGTGCTGGCCAAGCGCAATCGCCGGGCCGAATAGGCTCATCCACCCTCATTGAGGCAGATAGAATTCGGGCGTCCTTGGATTCCAAGGACGCCCTTTTTGTCGCCTAGAGGTCTTTGAAGCTCTTGCCTTCAGCGACCAGCTTTTCAAGCAGGGCCGAGGGTTTGAACTCCTCGCCCATCTGGGCTTGGAAGGTTTTCATCTTTTCCAGAACCTTGGGCAGGCCGATCAGGTCGCCATAGAACATGGGGCCACCGCGATAGAGCGGCCAGCCATAGCCATTGAGCCAGACAATATCGACGTCCGAGGCGCGAATGGCCATGCCCTCTTCGAGGATCTTGGCCCCTTCGTTGATCATCGGATAGACGCAGCGCTCGAGAATCTCTTCGTCGCTAATGTCGCGGCGATTGATGCCCTGCTTGGCGGCGAAGTCGAGAATGATCTGCTCAACGACGGGCGAGGGGATGGCGTTGCGGTTTTCGTCATAGTCATAATAGCCGGAACCCGACTTCTGACCGCGACGATCCATTTCGCAGAGCACTTCGCGAATGGTCGAGCTCTTGCTGTTCTCCTTGGACCATCCGATGTCCAGACCGGCCAGATCGCTCATGGCAAAGGGTCCCATTGGGAAGCCGAAATCAAACAGAACGCGGTCAATATCCCAAGGCATGGCGCCTTCCATGACCAGCTTTTGCGCTTCACGCTGGCGCTGAGACAGGATGCGGTTGCCGACAAAGCCAGGGCAGACCCCGACCAGAACCGCGACCTTGCCGATCTTCTTGCCGATCTGCATGGAGGTGGCGATGACCTCCTTCGAGGTTGCCGCGCCGCGGACAATTTCCAACAGACGCATGACATTGGCAGGCGAGAAGAAGTGCAGGCCAATCACCGACTCAGGACGGGTCGTCGCGGACGCGATCTCATTGACGTCCAGATAGGAGGTGTTGGAGGCCAAGATGGCCCCGGCCTTGGCGATCTTGTCCAGACGGCCAAAGACGTCCTTCTTGATGTCCATATTTTCGAACACGGCCTCGATGATCAGGTCGCAATCGGCCAGATCTTCTAGCGCCAGCGTGCCGGTCAGAAGGCCCATGCGGGTCTCGACATCGGCCTGGGTCAAGCGACCCTTCTTGGCGGTGTTTTCGTAGTTCTTGCGGATGGTGGCGATGCCCCGGTCCAGAGCGGCCTGCTGGGTCTCAACTATGGTCACCGCGTAACCGGCGCTAAGGAAGTTCATCGAAATACCGCCGCCCATGGTGCCAGCGCCGATAACGCCGACCTTCTTGACGGGCAGGATGGCGACATCATCACCAATGTCGGGAATCTTAGCGGCTTGGCGTTCGGCAAAGAACACATAGCGCTGAGCGGCCGACTGGCTGCCGGTCATCAGTTCCATGAACAGCTTGCGTTCAACGGCCATGCCTTCGTCGAACGGCAGGTTCACGGCCGCTTCGATGCACTTGATGTTGCTTTCGGGGGCCATGAAGCCGCGGAACTTGCGAGCATTGGCCTTGCGGAACTCGGCAAACAGGCCGGGATTGGCGCGGTCGGCCAGAACCTTGTCTTCCAGATCGCGAACGCGCTTGAGCGGACGGCCCTCGGCGACGATCTTCTTGGCAAAGGCGACGGCAGTTTCGCGCAGCTTGCCCTCTTCGGCCAGTTCATCGACCAGACCCATGGCAAGGCAGGCCTTGGCAGCCACATGCTGGCCCGTGGTCATCATTTCCAAGGCCTTAGCGGCACCGACAATGCGGGGCAGACGCTGGGTGCCACCGGCGCCGGGTAGCAGGCCGAGGTTCACTTCGGGCAGGCCGCACTTGGCCGAGGGGACGGCGACGCGGTAATGGCAGGTCAGGGCCACTTCGAGACCGCCGCCCAGCGCCGTGCCGTGGATGGCTGCGACGACAGGCTTAGAGGCGTTTTCGATGGTGTTCTGAACGTCTTGCAGGCTTGGGCCGACAGGGGCCTTGCCAAACTCGGTGATGTCGGCGCCGGCGATGAAGGTCCGACCGTCGCAGATCAGCACCACCGACTTAACGGCACTATCAGCCAGGGCGGCATTGATGCCTAGGGTCAGGCCTTCGCGCACGGGGGCGGACAGGGCATTCACGGGCGGCGAGTTCAAGGTGACGATGGCGACATCGCCCTCGACGGCAAGGGTGGTGACGGCGTTCAAGATCTTGGCATCTGCGGACATGGCGTTTCCCAGTTTTCTGCGTTCGTGATTGCAGTTTCGAACAGTTGTTGGGAAGAGTGATAACAGCGCCCAATCGTCAAGGCCATACGGCTCACGCAGGGGTGATGATAACAATTGGCCATGACGTAACGGCAAGATCAGGGTGAGGAACCGACTATGAAGATTAAAGATAAGGTCATCGTCGTTACGGGCGGTGCAAATGGCATTGGTGAGGCCATGGCTCGCCGCTTTCATGCCGAGGGGGCCAAGGCCGTCGTGGTGGCTGACCGGGACTTTACCCGCGCCCAGATGGTGGCCTCAGAGATTGGCGGCCTAGCCGTGGCCTGTGATGTCTCGGTCGAGGCGGACATTCAAAATCTGGTCAAGCAGACCCGTGATGCTTACGGCGAGATCGACCTGTTCTGCTCCAATGCCGGCATTGCCGATGGCGACCCCGATAAGAACAATGCCGCCTCCGCCAGCAATGCGGCCTGGGAACGTAGTTGGGGCGTCAATGTCATGGCCCATATCTATGCCGCCCGCGCCGTCCTGCCCGAATGGATCGCGCGCGGCGAAGGCTATTTCCTCAACACCGTCTCGGCAGCAGGCCTCCTATCCCAGATCGGCAGCGCACCCTATTCCGTGACCAAGCACGCCGCCATCGGCTGGGCTGAAAATCTGGCGCTCAATCACAAGGATCACGGCATCAAGGTCTCGGTCCTGTGCCCACAAGGCGTGGATACCAACCTCCTGCGCGCCGGTCCTGAGGGGCCACAAAACCTCGATGGCGTACTGACGCCGCAAGAGGTTGCTGAAAGCGTGGTGCAAACCCTGGACGAAGAAAAGTTCCTCGTCCTGCCCCACCCAGTGGTCCTGAACTATATGCGCAACAAGACCAACGACTATGACCGCTGGATCGGCGGCATGGCCAAACTCCGCCGCGCGATCTTCGCGGCACGGTAGAGAGTTTATCCGCTCTTAGCCCTTTCCCCCCTTGAGGGGGAGAGGGTTGGGAGAGGGGGGGAGTTGCCACTTCCTCGCGCTTGGACAGGCTCAGCATGAGGAAAGTCGCGTCATTGCGAGGCGTGAAACGCCGAAGCAACCTAGGGGAATATCACTTGAGGTTCCTGTCAGTCCCCTAGGTTGCTTCGCTTCGCTCGCAATGACGCGGTTATAAACAAGGCCCCCCTCGTCCCTTCGGGCCACTTCCCCCTCTGGGGGAAGTACCGGCGTAGCCGGGGTAGGGGGCCTAATCTACATCGACCGCCGGATCGGGGCGAGGTCGTCGAACTGGGCGTCGCGTTTTTCAGCCTTAGCCTTAAAGGCTTCGGCCATGTCGCGGCCCGAGAACATGCCCGTCTGCCAGGTGGCAATATAGTCGAGACTATCCTTGATCGAGTGGTCGCGGGCATAGTTGATCATGACCTTGGAACCGGTCACGGCCAGAGGCGCCTTGCTGGCGATCTCGTGGGCGGTGTCGAGCACGTGGGCCAGCAGCGCCTCGTGGGTGTCGAACACCTCATTGACCAGCCCGATTTCCTTGGCCTTCTGCGCGGTCAAGCGCCGGCCCGTAAAGGCCATCTCGCGCACCCAGCCTTGGGGGATCAGACCGCACAGGCGCGGGAAGGTGCCGACATCGGCGGTCATGCCGATATTGATCTCTTGGATACAGAACCAAGCATCTGCGCTGGCATAGCGAATGTCGCAGGCCGAAACCATGTCGACCGCGCCGCCGATACAGCCGCCCTGAATGGCGACCAGAACCGGCATACGGGCCTGATCCAGACAGGTGAAGGTGTCTTGCAGGTGGTGG
>CANKPO010000123.1 GCA_947484535.1 Caulobacteraceae bacterium | reverse complement strand
TAATCGGATGTTCCCCTGGGTTGCTTCGGCGTTTCACGCCTCGCAATGACGCGGAAGAAGCGAGGGAAGACGGGGTTAGGAAACATGACCCCCTACCCCCAACCCTCAATAGCCCACACCCGTCAGATAGAGCCCATCGGCGGGGGCCACGGGGCCGCAGGCTTGGCGGTCGCGGGCTTCGAGTAGGGTCTTGATGTCCGCCGCTGTCCAACGCCCAATACCGACCTGACACAGGCTTCCCGCCATAGAACGGACCTGACGGTGCAGAAAGGAGCGGGCTTCAAAGACCAGATGGACCTCTTGGCCCTCACGCCAAACCCGCGCCTCATCCAGCGTCTTGAGCGGGGATCTAGATTGGCACTGCATGTCGCGGAAGGTGGTGAAGTCATGATGACCGACCAGCACCTGCGCCGCCTCATTCATCGCCTCAACATCAATGGGCCGCCTGACATGCCAGACCCGGCCCTGATCAACGGCCGGGGGGCTGCGTCGGTTGAGGATGCGGTAGAGATATCGCCGCCCCGTGGCCGAAAAGCGGGCATGGAAATCATCAGCAACCTTCTCGGCCTCGAGGATCGAGATCGGCTGAGGCATCAGATAGGCATTGAGCGCATCGCGCACCACGGCGGGGCGCCAGTCCTGCTCCAGATCCATATGGATCACCTGTCCCGTGGCATGGACGCCCGTGTCGGTCCGGCCAGCCCCTATGAGGCGGATCTTTTGGCCGCTAAAGCCTAGCACGGCCTTCTCGATGGCCCCTTGGATAGACGGCAGGTGCTCCTGCGCCTGAAAGCCGCGATAGGGGCGACCGTCATATTCCACCAAGAGCCGATAGCGCGGCATCAGACGAGCCGGGTTCCAGCGGTCAGCACAAAGCCGCGCACAAAGACCTCGGCCTCTTGCGCCGCCCTGCCCTCGCGCTGCGCCCGCAAGAGCCGGACCGCGCCGGTGCCGCAGGCGATCAGCAACTGATCATCCAACACCTCGCCCGGCGCGCCCGTGGTGGGCTCGACCCGCGACAGCAGGGCCTTGATCCTCACAGGGCCCTTTTCACCGGGCGCCTCAAACCAAGCCCCCGGAAAGGGCGATAGGCCGCGAATGTGGCAATCGACCTGCTCGGCAGATAGGGACCAGTCGATGCGCGCCTCTGCAGGCTTGATCTTCTTGGCATAGGTGATGCCATCGAGCGTCTGGGCCGTCTCCACGGCTGCACCGCGTTCCACCGCCGCCAAGGCGCGCGGCGCCAGATGGGCCCCGACGGCGGCCAAGCGCTCATGCAGGCTACCGGACGTATCAAGCGGTTCGATGCGGACCGTTTCGGACAGGAGCACCGGCCCCTCGTCCAGACCTTCGCTCATATGCATGACCTGAACGCCGGTGACCTGATCGCCCGCCATGATCGCCCTCTGGATCGGGGCCGCACCGCGCCAACGGGGCAGGAGCGAGGCATGGAGGTTGAAACAGCCCAGACGCGGCGCATCAAGCACCTCTTTCAGCAGGATCTGGCCATAGGCGACGATCACCGCTGCATCCAGATCCAGCGCTTGAAAGGCGGCGATCTCTTCTGGAGCTTTCATCGATGCAGGCGTGCGCACCGTCAGGGCGAGGCTGTCGGCAAAGGCGTGGACCGGGGAAGGCTTGAGCTCTTGGCCCCTGCCGCGCGGGGCGGGGGGCTGAGAATAGACCGCCACGACCTCATGCCCTGCGGCGACCAACTCGGCCAGGGTTTGAACGGCGAAATCAGGGGTGCCCATGAAAGCGATACGCATATCCGCTCTTTACCCTTCGGCGCGCCGAGAGGCTAGACCGTGATGGCCGCAGGATTATTTGAAGTGCGGGTAAGCCATTCAAACCGCAGGACCATGGCCACGGCCGCCACAGACAGGCCTGCCGCAAGACCGATCCAGACCCCGAAGCCTTCGAGGCCAAATGGGATGGCTAAGATCAGGCAGATGGGTGCGCCGACCAGCCAGTAGCTCGCCCCCGCTATGATCATCGGCACCCGCGCATCCTTCATCCCCCGCAGGGCCAGACCGCCGATCACTTGGAGGGCGTCAAAGACTTGAAAGGCCGCGGCGATCATAAGGAACTGGGTGGCATAGGTGATGACCTGCGTCTCTTGGGTGGTCGGCGTTCCAAAATAGAGGCTGGCGATCTGACGACCGGCAAAGGCCATGGCGATACCGCATAGACTGATGAACCCAACCCCGACAACCATAGCCACAAGCCCCGAGAGCCGCGCGGCGGCCATATCGCCTCGGCCCGTCGCCAGCCCGACCCGCACGGTCGCGGCCATGCCTATACCGAGCGGCACCATAAAGGTCACAGAGGCAAAGTTTAGCGCCACTTGGTGAGCGGCCAATTGATCCGTACCAAAGGTACCAATCACAAGGGTCATGACATTGAACAACATGGCCTCAAAGATCATGGTCATGCCGATGGGAACGCCTAGACGAAAGACCTCGGCTAAGAGCTTATGGGCCGGAGCGAATAGGTCCTTGAAGGGCTGATAGACCCGCAGGTCCGGATCAAACCGGATAATCAGAACCATAGCGACAAAGCTGAAAATGCCTGAACTGGCCGTCGAGATCCCGGCCCCGACCATCTCAAGGCGCGGAAAGCCGAAATGACCAAAGATCAGGGCATAGTTCGCTAAGGCGTTCCACAGGATCGTAGCCAACATGACCCACATGGCCGCCCTTGGCTTACCGGTGGCGGTGGCGAAGTTGCGTAAGACCAAAAAGCCCAGGGTAAAGGGCATGCCTATGGCCAGAACGCTGACAAACTGTCCCGCGCCCTTGGCCAATAAGGGGTCCTGACCCAAATGCAGTAAGATCCATTCCGCCGAGACCAGCAGAACCGCCATGGGTATGGCCAAGAGCGCGACAGCCCACAGGCCCATCCGCACAATGGTGCGCACCGCCTCGCGATTGTTCGGATCGGCCCCCAGACTTTGCGCAATCATCGGCGAGACCGCTGACGACGGCCCGGCCCCGATCAGCCAAGCAAAATAATAGATCGTGCTGCCAATCGCCCCAGCGGCCAGCGCGGTCTGGCTCAAACGGCCCAGCATGATCACGTCGGTGGTCATCACCGCCATCTGCGCCAACTGAGTAAAGACCAGCGGAAGGGCCAAGGTCACCAAGGCCACCGTCTCCACGCGCCAAGCCTTCCACCGCGACGGGGCGGCGGGCAGATCAGACGAGCTTGAGATCGAGGTCACAGGGTCAGTCACGGTCAATGTTCATTTCAAATCGACCCAAGGACCAAAGGGGCTAGGGCGTGGCGCAGGGGTAAACCGGGCAACCCCCATTGTCAAAGTCTAGGCTGGTCTGGGCTTGGAAGAATGAACTACCCATGGTAATCATTTTTACCCTAATTTAGGCAGTGGCAGAATGGATCAGACCATCCAAAACCATGGGGCTCTCGCCACCGACAAGCGCCTGACAGAAAGGGTCCCACAGCCCCATTCGATAGCCAGCGCCGTGATGCAGATCGCCAACGACAGCGCCGGACGTTTCAAACACCCCTATGACCAGATCGACCACGGCACTTGGCTCTATGATGATCAGGGCCTGCCCTAAAACCCTAGCCCCTCACCAGTCCTTAAAGTGCTTGGATAGTTTCAGGCCTTGGCGCTGATAGTGTGAGCCGCCGGTCCCATAGAGGCGGTTGGGGCGGGCCAAGAGCGGTTCATAGACGAGGCGGGCCACCGTCTGGCCGTCTTCGAGCAGGAAGGGGGTCTCGTGGCTGCGGACCTCTAGGACGCCGCGCGAACCGACCCCGCCCGCCTCTTCAGTGCCAAATCCCGGATCGAAAAAGCCTGCATAGTGGACGCGAAACTCGCCGACCGAGGGATCAATCGGGGTCATTTCGGCGGCCTGCAGGACGGGGATCTCCACGGCTTCTTTCGAGGCCAGAATATAGAACTCGCCCGGATCAAGCATCAGTTCGCCCCGGCGCGGCTCCAAAGGCTCCCAAAAATCGCGCGGGTCATGGCCGCCGACCTTGTCCAGATCGATCACGCCGCAATGGCGACGGGCCCGATAGCCGGCCAGATCACCGGTCAGGTCGACCCCGACACTGCGGGTTTCCAGATGGGCGGGCTGACCCTGCTTGAGCCGAAGCTGGTTGAGCCGCGTACCGGTGCGCACCAGAATCGAAAAGGTCTGGGGCGCGATCTCGATATAGAGCGGGCCATCATAGCCACTGGCCACATCGTCAAAGGCGCGGCTGTGATCGGTCAGGAGGCGGACAAAGACGTCAATCCGCCCGGTCGAACTCTTAGGATTGCCCCGCGCCGACAGGCCGGGGGCCAACTGGAGCCGCTCTTGAACCTCAGCAATATAGACGCAGCCGCGCTCCAGTACCGCGCCCTTGGACAGGTCGATCTCGTGCATGGCCACATCGACCATCCTTTGACGCACCGTGCGATGAAGACCCGGCAGGAACGAGGCCCGGATCCGCCAGCAGCGCACACCAAGACGCAGGTCCAGACTGGCTGGCTGCACCTGATCGGCGTCAAAGGCGCTCAAGGACGTGATCGCGCCCTCGGCGATCAGTCCGTCAATCGATTGGCTGGGCAAGATGCCCGATGAAATTGGCTCACTCATTGGCGCGACAGTCCGCGACTCCTCGCCTTATGGCAAGTCTTCAGGTGCCGCCAAGGCCAAGATCATGGCCAGCGCCAAGACGCCCCCTTGACCTGACCCCCTTCGATGCCTTTGATGCCGCGCGCTTGAAGAAGGAAATGGCGATGTCTGAAGATCCGAAGACTTGGGAAGCGGCAACCCGTTTGGTTCGCGGCGGAACCATGCGCTCGGCGTTCAATGAGACCTCCGAAGCCCTCTATCTGACCCAAGGCTTTGTCTATGATTCCGCCGAGAGCGCCGTGGCGCGCTTTTCAGGTGAAGAGCCGGGCTATGTCTATTCGCGCTTTGCCAATCCAACCGTTGAGATGTTCGAGCAAAGGCTGGCCCTGCTCGAAGGCGCGCCCGCCTGCCGGGCGATGGCGACCGGCATGGCGGCGGTCAATGCGTCCTTGATGGGTTTGGTGCGGACTGGAGACCATCTGGTCGCGGGCCGCGCCCTTTTTGGTTCCTGTCGCTGGCTGGTGGCCGAGTGGTTGCCGCGCTTTGGCGTCGAGACCACCTTTGTCGATGCCACCGATTTGAAGGCTTGGGAAAATGCCATGCGGCCCAATACCAAGGCCGTCCTGATCGAGACCCCGGCCAATCCGCTGCTCGAGGTCACCGACATTGCTGAGGTGTCCAAGCTGGC
>CANKPO010000122.1 GCA_947484535.1 Caulobacteraceae bacterium | reverse complement strand
GTAGATAGGAGATCTAGGATTGAAGCTGAAGGACCGAATCTCATGACCCAGCAATTACGCGCCGGCGTGGTCGGAGCCGGTGTCTTTGGCGGCCATCACGCGCGCAAATATGCCAGCTTTCCCGGCGTGACCTTAACGGCCATCTATGACCCTGACGAGGCGCGCGGGCAGGCCTTGGCAGGGGAGCTTGGCGCGGCGGCCTTCACCGACATGGCCGCCTTTCTGGAGCTTGTGGATGTGGTGACGGTGGCATCCCCCGCCGATAGTCACGGCCCTGCGGCCCTTGCGGCCCTGACAGCGGGTAAGCACGTCTATGTCGAAAAGCCCTTGGCCGCCAATCTCGATGAGGCGGAGAAGATGACCGCTATGGCGGCCAAAAAGGGCGTGGTTCTGGCCTGCGGCCATCAGGAGCGGATCGTCTTTCAGGCCATGGGTCTGATGGATGTGCCCGAAATCCCGCTGGCGCTGGAGGCCGTGCGTCGGGGGATCTGGAATATTCGCGGAACGGATGTGTCCTGCGTGCTCGATCTGATGATCCACGATATTGATCTGGCCCTGAGCCTCGCGCGCTGTGAGCCCATCGCCGTCGAGGCCGAAGGCCGCACCGAGCAGGGGCCCTATCTGGATGAGGTTGAGGCCGAAGCGACCTTTAGCAATGGTATGAATGCGACCTTCAAGACCTCCCGCATCGCTGAGGCTCGCGAGCGGACTATGCGGATTGTCTATCCCTCGGGCGTGGTTGAGATCGACTTCCTGACCCGCGCCTTTCGCAACACCACCCCCTTTGCGCTCAATGCCGACTTTACCGAGACGCCGCAGGGCAAGGATCCCTTGGGATCCAATGTTGCCGGTTTTCTGGCCGCTGTGCGGGGAGAGGCTCCTCGTCCGCCGGTGACGGGAGCCGAGGCCACGCTGGCGCTGGATCTGGCCTTGGCCGTAGAAATGGCCGCTGGGGCTTGACCTTAGCGTTGCCGTACTACCTCTATTAGACATCAAAGGAGATCACTGATGCTGCGATCCATAGCCCTTTCAGCCCTCGTCGCCACCGTAGCTTTCGCCGCCCCAACCGATCAGGCCGGGGCCGCCGAGTCTGTTCCTGCCGTTGCCTATGGCTTCAAATTCACGGACCTTGAGGGGGGTAACCTCCCGATGGAGCAGTTTCGCGGCAAGGTGGTTCTCGTCGTCAATACCGCGTCCCAGTGCGGATTCACTGTCCAGTATGATGGTCTCCAGAAGCTCTATGCCGACAATAGGGCTAAGGGTTTCGTCGTCCTTGGCGTGCCGTCCAATGATTTTGGCGGGCAGGAGCCGGGCTCCAATGCCGAGATCAAGAAGTTCTGTAGCGTGAACTTCAATATCGACTTCCCGATGGCCGCCAAGGCTGTGGTGAGGGGCGATAAGGCCCATCCGTTCTACAAATGGACCAAGGCCAAGCTAGGTTCGCAGGCCGAGCCCAAATGGAATTTTCACAAGATCCTGATTGGCCGAGACGGTCAGCCGATTGCGGGCTTTGGCTCGGCGGTAAAGCCGTCGGATAAGGCGCTTTTAGCCGCGATCAATAGGGCCCTTTAGGCAGGGCTTTCCCTCGCGCGCCATCGGCTCTAAGTTGGCGACGCTTGCGATCTGTCGAGTGAAGTTTCAGGACTTAAGATGAGCGGTCAGACAGACTGGGTAGAACTTCTGATGTCATCAACGGGGCGTATTGCGCGCATGCCGTTCTTGATCGCGGGAGCCGGGCTGATCGCCATCGCCGCCCTTTATGAGTCTGTGGCGGGAGCAACGCTCCACCTTCTCACGGGATGGTTCGTCTATCCGATCATCCTTTTCGCGGCGGCCTGTATCCTGTCGAAGCGTTTGCATGATCGTGGGCGGTCAGGCTGGTGGGCAGCGGCGATCCTGATCGGGATCATCGCGATCTTGCCCTCGCCAAGCAGCTTCTTTGACTTCCTGTTTGGGGTGTTGGTCTTTTGGGCCACCATTGAGCTGGCCGTCATGCCGAGTGAAGAGGGAGCCAATCGTTTTGGCCCCAATCCGGTCAATCCCCTGTCCGGTGCTGCAGCGATCTAGAGCCTATAGCGGAGGTTTGGCCTCAAGGGTCGGACCGAAGATCGCTTCAAAGCCAGAGCGCAGCGCCGCGTCTGCCTCGTCCATGGTGACGGGTAAGCCCAGATCGACCAAGCTTGTCACGCCATGCTCGCGGATACCGCAGGGCACGATCCCCTCAAAATGGCTGAGATCCGGCTCGACATTCAAACTGATGCCATGAAACGAGACCCAGCGGCGCAGTTTGACGCCGATAGCGGCGATCTTGTCTTCGCGTGTCGGAAGGCCCGGCGCCTTGCGATCGACCCAGACGCCCACGCGCCCGGGCTTGACCTGTCCCTCAATATTGAAGCGTGAGAGGGCGTCAATCACCCACGCCTCCAGTGCCGCCACAAAGGCGTGAACATCCCGCCCACGCTCGCGCAGGTCCAGCATGACATAGGCCACGCGCTGGCCTGGCCCGTGATAGGTATATTGCCCGCCACGCGCGCTCTCGAACACGGGGAACCTTCCCGGAGCCAAGAGGTCGCCGCCTTTGGCCGAAATGCCTGCCGTATAGAGGGGCGGATGTTCCAACAGCCAAACCATCTCGCCCGCCGTGCCATCGGCAATCGCCGCTGCACGCGCCTCCATCGCCGCCACGGCGACAGGATAGTCGACGAGGCCTGTCGACACCGCCCATTGGGTTTGGGCCTGATCTGATCGCAAAAAGGTCGAATAGGGCGAAACAGATGACGACAAAGGTGCTGATCTCCTGAACTTTAACTTCCGGTCAAGTATGTCGTCGCAATGTGGGGCCTAGTGAGATGCTGCGATAGCTGATTCATTGGCTGATTCGCATCGAGCGGTGTTTTTAGGGGTTTAGGCGTGAGTCAGGTCAATTCGGTCAATGTTGAGATCTCGGTGGTCCTCGGCCGCTCGATCTTGCCCATGCAGCAGCTCCTGCGCATGGGACGCGGTGCCGTTATTCCGTTGGACGCCAAGGCCACGGATGAGGTTTGGATCTTGGCCAATAACCATCCGGTCGCCCGGGGTGAAATCCAAATCAGCGATGACAAGATCGCCATCAGCGTCACGCGTGCCGCCGACCTGTATGATTATTTGGCGGGTGGGGCAGGCTAACTTCGCCTCTCTGTCGTATTTTGCGCACAGTCTTTTCGCCTTTAACGCAATCAGCCCTTCACATATGCGTCGTGGTTTGGTAACCCCCGCCGCTCACTGCTATGCGGTCGTGGCGGAATTGGTAGACGCGCAGCGTTGAGGTCGCTGTGGGGCAACCCGTGGAAGTTCGAGTCTTCTCGACCGCACCAGTGAGATTAGGATAGGCCCCCGTTGTCTTCGGACCTCGGGGGTCCTTCCCACAGTCCGTCAGCCGGGGATCATGGGTCCTCAAAGGAGGGTCCGATGACCCGAAATGCGGGCGATCTGACGGCCCTTAGCCAAGGGCCAAATCTGGCTGAGGATCTCGAAGATCTGGCCCTGGGCGACGATTACGCCCTAAACCCTGCCTATATCGACATGGTGGTTGATGCGGCCGATCGCGGGGACGCGGACAGGCTGCGCGAACTGATCGATGCGCTGCGTCCTGCCGACGTTGCCGACCTTATGGGCTTCTTGTCCGCTGAATATCGCTACGAGCTGTTGGCCTTCATTGCGCCAGAGGCCTTGGCCGAGATCCTCTCTGAGCTCGACTATCATATCCGTGAGGATGTGCTGGAGAAGGTTGCCCCAGCCGCACTGGCGCGTGCCCTGGAGGAACTGGATTCCGACGACGCCGCCGATCTGGTCGAGGACCTTGAGGACGACAAGCGCGATGAGGTGCTTGCGGCCATGTCTGAGGCCGACCGGACCAGCATTCAGACCTCACTCGCCTATGGGGAGGAGAGCGCTGGACGCCTGATGCAGCGCGAGGTCATGGCCGCGCCGCAGTTCTGGACCGTGGGCCAAACTATCGATCACATCCGCAGCTCTGCCGATGACCTGCCGGACCTGTTCTTTGACATCTATGTCGTGGACCCATCCTACAATCCACTTGGCGCAGTGCCGGTGAGTGTGCTGCTCAAATCCAAACGCGATACGCTGCTTGAACTGATCATGGAGCCGGTGACCGAAATCACCGTCGAGATGGACCAGGAAGAGGTGGCCTATATTTTCGACAAGTACCACCTCATCTCGGCCCCTGTCACCGATCCGGGCGGGCGTCTTGTCGGTCAGATCACCGTCGATGACATTGTTGGCGTTATTCAGGAAGAGAGCCAGGAGGACCTTCTGGCCCTCGCCGGTGTGACCGAGACGGGCCGTGATGCGACGGTTCTGGACGTCACCAAATCTCGGTTCTGGTGGCTCCTGATCAATCTGGGGACCGCGGTGCTGGCCTCCAGCGTCATTTCCGCATTTAGCGGTGCCATTTCGCAACTGGTGGCCTTGGCTGTCCTGATGCCCATTGTCGCCTCGATGGGGGGCAATGCAGGCACACAGACCCTGACGGTGGCTGTGCGCGCGCTCGCGACCAGGGAACTGTCGTCGGTCAATATGCTGCGGACCATTTGGCGCGAAATTGCCGTGGGTCTGCTGAATGGGGGCGCCTTTGCCCTGTGCGTTGGGGTGGTCGTGACCTTGTGGTTCAATGATCCGCTCTTGGGTCTGGTTATCGGCATGGCCATGGTCATCAACCTATTGGCGGCATCGTTGGCGGGCATTCTCGTGCCCCTGACCCTCGAGCGCCTCGGCTATGACCCAGCGGTGTCATCCACCGTCTTTGTGACCACGGTGACGGATGTGGTCGGATTTTTCAGCTTCTTAGGGCTTGCGGTTCTGATCCTGCTCTAGTCGGCATGGCACTTGCTGGTTCTTGAGTGGCCCAGCAGGGCCTGTTTCATATTGGGTCATCGGTTTCTATGGTGTCGTCCTACCAGATCTCCAGCGAGACTATCGCTCAGATCAAGCTGCTGGAGGGGTTTCGCGCCCGGGCCACGCCGCTGGGGGATGGACGCTGGGCGGTGGGCTATGGCCATGTTGCCTCGACCCAGAGAACCTCGATCGTCACCCGCGCTCAAGCGGACCTGTTGCTACGCTATGATCTCAATGTAATTTCAGAAGCCCTTTCAGGTCTTGTCTATACGCCGTTGAATTTAAACCAAATCGATGCCTTGGCCAGCTTTGTCTACAATATCGGATTGGACGCCTTTGAGGGCTCGGCGGTCCTGCGTCTGATCAATGCCGGTGCCCTGCTCGAAGC
>CANKPO010000121.1 GCA_947484535.1 Caulobacteraceae bacterium | reverse complement strand
CTAGGATGGCATTGCTGATGCCGTTGCCGCCGCCATTGAGCCCGACGAGCGCAGTATTGGGGATCGCCCCCACCCGACCAAGCTGATAGGGACCTAAGTGACTGGTGGCATCATTGTTGTTGCCAATGGTTGCCCCAGAGAGGGCAAAGTTGAAATATTGGTTGTAGCTGATGTTCAACAGGCCCGGCATATAGTCGGCCCAGGTGGGGCCGTTTGACGGCCTGCCCTTCCAATTGGGTGGGCCAAACACGCTCGGATCCACCGCGTTCAGATTGCCCGGATCCGACATGCTGTCGCCGAACATATAGAAGCCACTAAAGCTTTGGGCCCGCGCTTCGGCCTGTGGACTCAGGGCAAGGCTTGCGACCATGAGCCCCGCCACAGAGAGATGCTTTAGAGCCTGTCTCGCTGGGCGAAAAGGGATCGAGTTTGCAAAAGACATGACATCCCCCAGAGGGCCATTTTGGCCACCCTAGGATGCGTAATTATCTCTGCCAACTGCTATGGTTTTCTGACCGAAGGCGGCTCTAGATCGACCCCGCCGCATAACGTTTGGCCATGGTGGCCAGCGCGATAGGCTTAATGCTCGAGCCGTGACCGGCAGCGCCGAACTGTTCGAAGCGGGCACGGCAGACGGCGGCCATGGCGTCCTTGGCGGGCTTGAGATATTTGCGCGGGTCAAACTCTTCGCGACTTTCACTGAGGATGCGGCGGATCTGGCCGGTCATGGCCAGGCGGTTGTCCGTATCGACATTGATCTTGCGCACGCCATGCTTGATGCCGCGCTGAATCTCTTCAACCGGCACGCCCCAGGTCTGGGGCATTTCGCCGCCATGGGCGTTGATAATGTCTTGCAGATCTTGCGGCACCGATGAAGAGCCATGCATGACCAGATGGGTGTTGGGCAGGCGGCGGTGGATCTCTTCGATCACATTCATGGCCAATATGTCGCCGTCCGGCTTGCGGGTGAACTTATAGGCCCCGTGCGAGGTACCCATGGCGATGGCCAGAGCATCAACGCCGGTGCGCCGGACAAAATCCACAGCCTGATCGGGGTCGGTCAGCAGTTGGTCGTGTGACAGGACGCCCTCGGCCCCGTGGCCATCTTCAGCCTCGCCCATGCCGCTTTCCAGCGAGCCCAGAACGCCTAGTTCGCCCTCGACTGAGACGCCGCAACTATGGGCCATTTCGGTGACGCGGCGGGTGACCTCGACATTGTACCCATAGCTGGCCGGGGTCTTGGCATCCTCCTCCAGCGAGCCGTCCATCATCACCGAGGTAAAGCCATATTGGATAGCGGTGGCGCAGGTGGCGGGGCCATTGCCATGGTCTTGGTGCATACAGACCGGAAGGTGCGGATAGATCTCGACCAGAGCATCGATCATTCGGGCCAACATGATGTCATTGGCATAGGAGCGAGCGCCCCGGCTGGCCTGAATGATCACCGGCGCATCGACCGCGTCGGCAGCCTCCATGATCGCCAGACCCTGTTCCATATTGTTGATATTGAAGGCGGGCACGCCATAGTCATGCTCGGCGGCGTGATCGAGAAGCTGGCGAAGGGTGATGCGGGCCATAATTGTTCTCCGTCTCTAAATTCTGTTCGAAAGGGTCTTAGGCCTCGAGGGCGGCGACGCCCGGCAAGGTCTTGCCTTCCATCCATTCCAAAAAGGCCCCGCCTGCCGTTGACACAAAGGTCAGATCAGCGGCAACGCCAGCATGATTAAGGGCCGAAACCGTATCGCCGCCGCCCGCGACGGCGACCAGAGCCCCTGATTGGGTCAACCGGGCTGCAGCCTTGGCCGCTGCGACCGTGGCCCGATCAAAGGGTGACATTTCAAAGACGCCGAGCGGACCGTTCCAGATCAGGGTCTTGGAGGCCTCCATGGCCGCGATCAGGCGCGCAACCGATTGGGGTCCAGCATCGAGAATACGCTCATCGGACTCTATGGCCCCCAGGGCGCGGGTCCGGGCTGGTGCACCGGGCTCCATCTTTTCGGCCACGACGATGTCGATGGGCAGCAGGAGCTCGCAGCCGCTGGCGGCGGCAAGGCTCATGATCTCACGGGCGGTGTCCGCCAGATCCTTCTCGCAATAGGAGGCCCCAACATCCCAGCCCTGTGCAAACAGGAAGGTGTTGGCCATGCCGCCGCCGATGGCGAGGCGATCAAGCCGGGTGACGAGGTTCTTCAACAGGTCCAGCTTGGTCGAGACCTTGGACCCGCCGACAATGCCCAGCACGGGCCTCTCAGGCTTGCCCAGCGCCTTGTCCAGTGCATTCAGTTCGCGGCGCATGGCCTCACCGGCATAGGCGGGGATCAGACGCGCAAGGCCTTCGGTTGAGGCATGGGCGCGGTGCGCGGCGGAGAAGGCGTCATTGACATAGAGATCGCCCAGACGGGCCAGCGCCTTGGCGAAAGCCGGATCATTGGCCTCTTCGCCGCTGTGATAGCGCAGATTTTCCAAAAGCAGCACGTCGCCTGCCTTCATGGCGGCGACAGCGGTCTCAGCCTCTTGGCCGATACAGTCATCGGAAAAGGAGACGGGCGCGCCGATAAGGTCGGACAAGGGACTTGCGATGGGCGCAATGCTCATGGAGGCAACGCGTTTGCCCTTGGGCCGGTCAAAATGGGCCAGCAATATGACCTTGGCCCCGCCGGAGCGGAGCTTTTCAATGGTCGGAAGGGCGGCGCGAAGACGGGTGTCATCACTGACCGCCCCGTCCTGCATCGGCACATTGAAATCGACACGCACCAGAGCGCGCTTTTGAGAAAGGTCGGCCTGGTCCAGCGATCGAAACATCAGCGGTCCTTAGAGGAATTTCGCCAGGACCAGGGCGGTGTCGCTCATGCGCGTGGCAAAGCCCCACTCATTGTCATACCAGGTCAGGACCCGCGCCAGCTTGCCGTCAATGACTTGGGTCTGGGGCAGGGCCACGGTCGAAGAGGCATCGATGTGGTTGATATCGACCGAGACCAGAGGATCGGACGAGACCGCCAAAACCCCCTTCAAATAGCCGTTGGCCGCATCGGTGAGGGCCTTGTTGATCTCTTCAACCGTCACATCGCGGCTCGGGACGATCTTGAGGTCAACCACCGAAACATTGGGGGTGGGAACGCGGATCGAGGAGCCATCCAGCTTACCCTTCAGCTTGGGCAGGACCAGTCCGACAGCCTTGGCAGCCCCGGTCGAGGTCGGGATCATCGAAACCGACGCGGCTCTGGCCCTGTAGAGGTCCTTATGCATCTGGTCCAGCGAGGGCTGGTCATTGGTATAGGAGTGGATGGTGGTCATATAGCCGCGCTCGATCCCGCAAAGGGCGTCAAGCACCTGAGCCACGGGCGCAAGGCAGTTGGTGGTGCAGGAGGCGTTGGACACCACCAGATCGTCGGCGGTGATCTCGTTGTGATTGACGCCGTAAACGATGGTCTTGTCGGCATTGTCGCAAGGGGCGCTGACCAGAACCCGCTTGGCGCCAGCCTCAAGGTGGGCGGCCGCCGCAGCCTTAGTCGTGAAGATGCCGGTACATTCCAGCGCAATATCGACGCCCAATTCCTTGTGCGGCAGGTCGGCGGGGTTACGGATCGCCGTGACCCTAATCTTGCCGGTGCCGACATCAATATAGTCTTCGCCAGAGGTCACGGTGCCGGGGAAACGGCCATGGACACTGTCATAGCGCAGGAGGTGGGCATTGGTTTCGACAGGACCCAGATCGTTGATTGCCACAACCTCGATATCCGTGCGGCCATGCTCAATGATAGAGCGCAAGACCAGACGACCGATACGGCCAAAGCCGTTAATGGCAACGCGAACAGCCATGGGAAAATACTCCTTAAATTCGGCGCGAGCCGATATAGACCGCAACCGCGATCTTGTTTGTAGGCGGTTTTGCGACACCCGGCGGTGAAGTCAAGAGCCAGCGCCCGATGTCTAGCGTTGTCATCCGCGCTGGAGGCCGAGCTATGGCCATTCGAGCCTTTTTCTGCGGCTTTAGAGGCGGCTTTTAGCGGCGCCTGCGACCGCTTCGGCGGTGATACCAAAGGCTTCATAGAGCTTTTCATAGGGCGCGCTGGCCCCAAAGCTGCTCATGCCGACAAAACCGCCTGATTCGCCGATAAAGCGCTCCCAGCCCATGCGAACCCCGGCCTCGACGGCGACCCGAACCTTGGCCTTGCCGATGACAGCGGCTTGGGTCTTGGCTGACTGGCGGTCGAACAGTTCCCAGCAAGGGGTGGAGACCACCCGCGTGCCGATATTGTCTGCCTGCAAGAGGGCCCGTGCGGCCAGAGCGATGGAAACTTCAGAGCCGGACGCGAACAGGGTGACCTTGGCCTCGCCCAGATCGGACGGAGCCAGTTCATAGGCGCCTTGGGCCGACAGGTTGCTGGCCGAGGCGGTGGTGCGGGCGGCCGGAACCTTCTGGCGCGATAGGGCCATGACGGTCGGCATGGTCTTTTCGGTCAGGGCCGCTTGCCAGCATTCGGCGGTCTCCACCGCGTCGGCGGGGCGCATGACCAAGAGGTTTGGCATGGCGCGCAAGGAGGCAACATGCTCGATCGGCTGGTGGGTTGGGCCATCTTCGCCCAGACCGATGGAATCGTGGGTCATGACGTGAATGACGCGGGTGCCCATCAGGGCTCCGAGGCGGATGGCTGGGCGCGAATAGTCTGAGAAGACGAGGAAGGTGCCGGAATAGGGAATAACACCGCCATGCAGGGCCATGCCGTTCATGGCTGCGGCCATGCCGAACTCGCGCACGCCATAATGGACATAGCGGCCCGCATAGTCGGGGCCGTCAAAGGGCTGCATACCCTTAACGATGGTGTTGTTGGAGCCGGTCAGGTCCGCCGATCCGCCGATCATTTCTGGGATCGCGGGGATCAGGGCCTCTAGCGCCGAGCCCGAATGGACGCGGGTGGCATTGTTGGGCTTCTCATCAACGGCCTTGGCAATATGGGCGCTCAGGGCCTCAAAGGCCCCCGCTGGAAGATCGCCCTTCATGGCGCGGGTCAGATCGGCACCCTTGGCCGAGGCCTTGACGCGGCCTTCCCAGGCCCGGCGCAGCTTGCCGCCGCGCTTGCCGACCTTGCGCCAAGCGCTGGCAATATCGTCTGGCACCTCAAAGGGGGCCGCCGTCCAGCCCATCTTGGCCTTGGAGGCGGCGATCTCGCCATCGTCCAGAGTGCCGTGGGTCTTGGGATTGCCTTCGAAATTGGCCGAGCCCTTGCCGATCAGGGTCTTGGCGGCGATCAGGCTGGGGCGGTCCTGCTTGAGCGCCCAGGCCATGGCCCGGCG
>CANKPO010000120.1 GCA_947484535.1 Caulobacteraceae bacterium | reverse complement strand
GGCGAAATGATAGTCCTTGAGGTAGAGCAAGAGCCACTGCACACTGGCCATCACCCCGCCACAGGCCTGCCTTGTAACTGCCGCAATGCGCGGTAAAAGGGGGCGTTCCTCACCCATTTGGATAGGTTTTCTGACATGACTCGGATCTCTAAATTGGCACTCTTGGCTGGCTGTAGCCTCGTCCTGACGGCCTGCGCGAGCGTTGATCTTCCAAAGCTGCCGGTTTCGACCGCTTCCCAAGACGGACAGGCCCAGAAGAGCGAACCGGCCAAGCTGGCACCGCGGCCCACCGCAGCGATCAAGGTTCGCAATGGCGTTTGGCCCCAAGCCTATTCCGACGTTGCCGCCGATCCAGATATTCGGTTCGGCACCCTGCCCAACGGCATGCGCTATGCCCTGATGAAGAATGCGACCCCAACGGGTCAGGCCGCCATTCGTCTGCGCTTCGATGCCGGCTCCTTGATGGAGACCGATGAACAGCAGGGTCTGGCGCACTTCCTCGAGCACATGGCCTTCAACGGCTCGCGCAACGTGCCCGAGGGCGAGATGGTCAAGATCCTCGAGCGGCATGGCCTAGCCTTTGGGGCCGATACCAATGCCTCCACCTCTTGGACCGAGACGATCTATAAGCTCGACCTGCCCAAGACCGATGATGAGACCGTCGATATCAGCCTTAAGATAATGCGCGAAACCGCCAGCGAACTGACCATCAGCCAAGCGGCTGTGGATCGCGAGCGCGGGGTGATCCTGTCCGAAGAGCGCACGCGCGACAGCCCCGGCTATCAGGTGTTCAAAAAGAGCATTGGCTTCTTCATGAGTGGCCAGCTGGCTGCAAAGCGACTGCCCATTGGCAATGTTGAGGTCTTGAAGACCGCGTCCCGCGACCTGCTCGCAGACTTCTACGGCAAATATTATCGCCCAGAGCGTGCCGTTCTGGTGATCACCGGCGATTTCGATCAGGACAAGATGGAAGCCAAGATCAAGGCGCAGTTCAGCGACTGGCAGGCGGTGGGCAAGGCCGGACCTGAGCCGAAGCTTGGAACGCCACTCAAGCGCGGGCCAGAAGCCACCGTGGTCGTCCAGGCGGGCACGCCCAATGCGCTTCAAATGAGCTGGCGACAGCCCGCAGATATGAGCGCCGATAGCGTCAGCCGTCGTCAAAGGGAGTTAATCGACGCCCTAGGTCTTGCGGTCATCAATCGCCGCCTTGAGGCCATGGCCCGAAGCGCAGTTCCGGCCTTTATCGCCGCTGGCACCGAATATGCGGATGAGGTCCATTCGGCCAAGGGTGCGACGCTCTATGCCAACCTGCAGCCGGAAAACTGGAAGCCGGGCATGACCTCGGCCTATGTCGAACTGCGCCGCGTTCTGAAGTTTGGCGTCATGCAGGACGAGTTGGACCGTGAAATCACCGAGACCCGCGCCGATCTGACGGCAAAGGTCGCACAGGCCAAGACCCGCCGCACCACCGCCCTTGCCAACAACCTGATTGGATCGGCGGACGAACGTAAGGTCGTCACCAGCCCTCAGCAGGACCTTGATCTGTTTGAACAGACCGTAAAGGACCTCAAGGCTGACACCGTTTCCCAGCAGGTACGCCAAGCCTTTAGTGGCTCAGGCCCTCTGATCCTTATCGCCTCCCCAATCGAAATTAAGGGCGGTGAGAAGGCTGTGCTCGAGGCCTTCAAGGAAGCAGATGCCCTGCCCCTCACGGCACCGACCGTGCAAGAGGCGGTGACCTGGACCCACGACAGGTTCGGCACGCCGGGCCAGGTTGTGGATCGTCAGGAGATCGCCGATCTGGATACGGTGTTCCTGCGCTTTAACAACGGGCTTCGCCTGACGGTGAAGCAAACCAAATTCACCCAGGATCAGATCCGCATTCGCGTTCGGATGGGTAATGGCAAGCTGGATCTGCCCAAGGACAAGGACGGGCTCGGCTGGATGCCCGGCTGGGCCTTTACCGAGGGCGGCCTGAGCGACATTACCAACGAGCAACTGGAAAAGCTGTTTACCGGGAAGATCTACAGCACGGGCCTCGCCCTTGGCGATGATGCAGCGATCATGGACGGTATCACACGGCCCCAAGACCTTGATACCCAACTGCAACTGCTCGCCGCCTATATCAAAGAGCCCGGCTGGCGGACCTTGGGCGTGCGCCGCGCCAAGAGCATCTATAGCTCGGCCAATGCCCAGTTGGACGCAACGCCGGGCGGGATCATGTCCCGCAACCTGCGCCGCCTGCTCTACAATAACGACCGACGCTGGGCCTTCCCGACCAATGAGGAGATCACCAATGCCAAGCCTGAGGACTTTAGGGCCATGGTCGAGCCAGACCTGACCCAAGGCCCAATCGAGGTGGTCGTGGTTGGCGACATTACGGTGGATCGCGCAATTGAAGCGGTAGCGGCGACCTTCGGTGCCCTACCCGTTCGCCCCGATCAGGTCACGCCCGCCGATGGCAAGGCGGTGAGCTTCCCCAAGGCGACGGATAAGCCGGTTCTCTTGACCCATAAGGGCCGACCCGATCAGGCCATTGGCTTTGTCGCCTGGCCGACCCAAGACTTTGGCAGCAACATGCAAGAGGCGCGCACCTTTGAATTGCTGAGCGAGGTCCTGAGCCTGCGGATGACCGACGAGTTCCGCGAGAAGCAGGGCGCGACCTATTCGCCTTGGACGGACTCCGAAAGCTCTGAGGTCTATCCGGGCTATGGCTATGTCTCGGCGGGCGTGGAAACACCCCCAGAGCGTCTGGCGGGCTTCTTTGCCGATCTGGATAAGATTGCCGCTGACCTTCGCGACAAGCCCATCAGCCAAGATGAGCTCGACCGGGCCAAAAAGCCTAAGCTTGAAGCCATCGAAAAGGATCGTCAGAGCAACGGCTATTGGGTCGGTGTCCTATCTGGTGCCCAGACCGATGGCTATAGCCTAGCAGCAGAACGGTCGCGGCTCGCCCAGATTGCCAAGATCACGCCCGCCGACATCCAAAAGTTGGCCAAGACCTACCTGACCCCCGAAAAGGCATGGCGCCTTCAGGTCGTTCCGGAAAAGGTCAACTAAGACCGACCACAGCAAACGGGATCGGGGCGCGCCGGAACAGCCGCCTCGATCCCAAGCCCGCCAACTGATCCAAAACGGGACAGAAAGGGCTGGCACGGAACACGCCTGCAAGCCTCATGCGGAACTTCATTGTCCCGCCACGTGACGGAAAGCGGGCTATGTCTCACCATAAGAACATCACTGAACTGATCGGCTACTGGTCCGACAAGAAGGCTGGATTCAAGGCTCCTCTTAGGGCTGCGATCTATCCCGGTGATTTCTTGGCCGTCCTGCCTCAGATTCTGATCGTCGGACGCCAAGCCAAGGGCACCTACCCTGTGCGTTTAGCCGGTGGCTTTGTTGACCTCACCCTCGGTCGATCCCCGCATGGGCAAAACCTCCTTGATCTGTTTGATGCCAACAGCCGCACGATCATTTCGGGACTGATTGACAATAGCCGCGTTCAGGTGGAGCCCTGCGTCCTGTCGGCTCAAGGCCAGACCAAAAAGGGGTCAGAGCGGCACTATCAGTTGATGCTAGCGCCCCTCACCGGCCCGTCCGGCCTGAGTGACCGCTTCCTATGCCTGCTCCAGCCCATGACCGTACAGTTCGAGGGGGACGATATCCGCATCGGTGGCCTAACCCTGTCGCACGCGGACCGCACCGCCTACCGACCAGCCGCCTTCCCGGCTCTGGTCACAGACAATGGACGCCACGTCGCCTGATCAACGGCGGATTGACGCCCTTTAGAATAGACGTAGAAATTGGGGCACCTCAGGAGATGCCCTCATGGCCCAAATCATCAAACAACGCATGGCCGCAGAAGCCGATGGCAGCTTTGTGCTGTTCCTGATTGGCATGAGGGTCAACAGATGGTGGAAGGTCTGGAAGTGGTGGCCGGTCGCCACCGCCATGCCGCGCATGATCATCGAACTCTACAAAAACCCAGAGCTCGGCATGCTTCATGCCCAAACCCTGTTTGCCTTCCCCAACATCGTCGTGACCCAATATTGGCGCAGCTTCGAAGACCTCGAGGCCTATGCGAAGGATAAGGACAGGGCTCACCTGCCCGCTTGGCAAGCCTTCAACAAGAGCGTTGGATCAGACGGCGATGTCGGCATCTGGCACGAGACCTATCTGATCTCGCCCGGCCAATATGAGAATGTCTATAACAATATGCCTGCCTGGGGCCTCGGCGTGGCTGGAACCCTGCACGAGGCCAAGGGACCGCGCGCCTCAGCCGGAAAAAGGCTGAAGGCGACGCTTCCCGATCCGTCCTAGCCTGCTGCCTTGGCCAGAGCGTCAGCCATGCGGGCACTCTTCAGCTTTTCAGCCACCAGGAACGACAGTTCCAAGGCCTGATCGGCATTGAGGCGGGGATCGCAGTGGGTGTGATAGCGGTGGGACAGCTCGTCCTCTGACAGGGCCCGCGCGCCGCCGATGCACTCGGTGACGTTCTGACCGGTCATTTCCAGATGGACGCCGCCAGGGTGAACCCCTTCGGCCTGCGCGACCTCGATGAAGCTGCGCACCTCGCTCAGGACCCGGTCGAACGGACGGGTCTTGTAGCCATTGGAGGCCTTCAAGGTGTTGCCATGCATAGGATCGGTCGACCAGACCACAGTCCGTCCGGCCTTCTTGGTCGCGGCCATTAGGCGTGGCAGGCGATCAGCGATCTTGTCCGAGCCAAAACGGCCAATCAGGGTCAAGCGGCCCGCTTCATTATGCGGGTTCAGCACATCGATCAGGCGCAGCAGATCGTCCGGCTCCATGGTCGGGCCGCACTTAATGCCGATAGGGTTCTTGATGCCGCGCATATATTCGATGTGCGCCCCATCGAGCTGACGGGTGCGCTCGCCGATCCATAACATGTGGGCCGAGGTGTCGTACCAATCGCCCGATGTGGAATCGACGCGGGTCATAGCCTCTTCAAAGCCCAAGAGCAGGGCCTCATGGCTGGTGAAGAACTCCACCCGGCGCAGGTCTGGCTGCGATTCAGGCGTAATGCCAATGGCGCTCATAAAGGCTAGGGACTCGGAGATCTTCTCTGACAGCTCGTTGTAACGCGCGCCTTGCGGGCTATCGGCCACAAAACCGAGGGTCCAGCGGTGGATATTGTAAAGATCGGCATAACCCCCGCCCGCAAAGGCGCGCAGCAGGTTCAAGGTCGCCGCAGACTGGCCATAGGCCTTGAGCAGGCGCTCAGGATCGGGCGCACGCTGCTCTGGCTCAAAATCCATGCCGTTGATGATGTCGCCGCGATAGGATGG
>CANKPO010000119.1 GCA_947484535.1 Caulobacteraceae bacterium | reverse complement strand
TGTCATGATCGCGGCCGAAAAGCGGGTCTTGGTCGAGTTTCCCGCCGCCGACATCCTGATCCATCCGGACCCGCGCGGCCTTGCCGAGCCCCATGGCGGGGCCTTTGCCGAGACAGAGGCGTCTCATGATGGACACTTAGAAGCCTAATCGCGGTATACGAGACCTTAACCGGTCAGTGTCTTTGTCAGGTGCCGTAGGTTTCAATAGCATTCCGAATCAGGCCAAAGCGATCCTATGAGCGTCGTTCGAACCCTCTACCAGTTCCCTCTTGACCCTGCCTCGCGGCAGGTGCGCTTGGCGCTGGGGGAGAAGCGGCTGCCCTTTACCGACGTGGTTGAGCGCTATTGGGAGCGTCGGCCCGAGTTTTTCGCCCTCAATCCATCGGGCCTGACCCCGGTTCTGGTTGAGGAGGATGGGCCAAAGCGGCTGATCCTCTGCGAGGCCCGCGCCATCCTCGAACATCTGGAAGAACAGCATCCCGAACCGGCGCTGCTGGGCCGCGATCCGGCCGAGCGGGCCGAGGCGCGGCGCCTGCTCCACTGGTTCGACCGTAAGTTTGACTATGAGGTCAATGGGCTGTTGCTGCGCGAAAAGATGGAAAAAAGGCTGCTCGGTCTGGGCGCGCCGGACCTGGCCAATCTGCGCGAGGGCCGCGAGTTCCTAAAGGTCCATCTGGCCTATATTGAGGGCCTGCTCCAAGACCGCGATTGGCTGGCGGGCTATCGGCTGTCGCTGGCTGACTTTGCCGCCGCCTCGCACCTGTCGGTCATCGACTATTTTGGTGACATTCCTTGGCGCGAATTTCCCGCTGCCAAGACCTGGTACATGAAGCTCAAGTCGCGCCCCTGTTTTAGGCCCCTCTTGGCCGACCGTTGGCCCGGACTGGTTCCTGCCGGTCACTATGACGATCTCGACTTCTAGCCCCAACCTCAACCCCACCGGGGCCATCCGCGCCGAGGCCCTGCGCCTAGGGTTTGATGTCTGCGGCTTTGCCAGCGCCACCGCGCCCTGGCCCGCCAGCGATCATCTGGCGCAATTTGTCGCTGAGGGTCGCCACGGTCAGATGGACTGGATGGCCGAAACCCTAGAGCGCCGGTCCCATCCCAACGGCATGTGGCCGGGCGCCCGCTCCGCCATCATGCTGGGGCTGAACTATGGCCCAGACCGTGATCCGCTAGAGGCCTTGGCTGCCAAGAGCACCGGCGCCATCTCGGTCTATGCTCAGGGCGACGACTATCACGACCTGATCAAGAAGCGGCTCAAGGCCTTGGCCCGCTGGATCGTCGCCAACCATGGCGGGGAACTCAAGGTCTTTGTCGATACCGCCCCCCTGATGGAAAAGCCGCTGGCGGCGCGGGCGGGGCTGGGCTGGCAGGGTAAGCACACCAATCTGGTGTCGCGTGAGTTCGGCTCTTGGCTATTTTTGGGCGCGATCCTAACGGTGCTGGACCTGACACCGGATGCCGAAGCCACGGACCATTGCGGCTCGTGCCAAGCCTGTCTGGACATCTGCCCAACCCAGGCCTTTGTCGGCCCCTATCAGCTCGATGCGCGGCGCTGCATCTCCTACCTGACCATCGAACATGCCGGGCCGGTCGATGAGGCCCTGCGCCCGGCCATGGGCAATCGCATCTATGGCTGCGACGACTGTCTGGCCGTCTGTCCGTGGAACCGTTTCGCCAAGGTGGGAAACGAGATGGCGCTCGCCGCCCGCCCGGCCCTGCAAGGCCCCGCCCTCGCCGATCTGGCCCGGCTGGATGACAGCGCCTTTCGCACCCTCTTCGCCAAGAGCCCGGTCAAGCGCATTGGCCGCGATCGCTTCGTGCGCAATGTCCTCTATGCCATTGGCAATAGCGGCGATGGGGCCTTGCGCGAGACCGCCCAATCCCTCTGCGCTGACCCCGACCCCACGGTCGCCGATGCGGCAAGCTGGGCGGCGGGACGGCTGGGTTAGTCGGGAGTATTGTCGGCCAGTTCCTTCAACCAGACATCCGCCTTGGCGTCCGACGGCATGCGCCAGTCGCCGCGGGGGGAGAGGGAGCCGCCAGAGCTGATCTTGGGGCCGTTGGGGACGGCGGAGCGTTTGAACTGGTTGGCGAAGAACCGTTTGAGGAACAGGGCCATCCAGCCCTTGATCGTCGGCAGGTCATAGGCCAGCCGCTGATTGTCCGGCGTATCGGTCGGCCAGCCGCCCTTTGCCGCATCATGCCAAGCGTTCCAAGACAGATAGGCGATCTTGGACGGCTTGAAGCCATAGCGGGTCAGGTAGAACAGATTGAAGTCCTGTAACGCATAGGGGCCGACAAAGCTCTCGGTCGATTGGACCTTGCCATCGGCGCCGGCAGGCACCAGCTCGGGCGAGATTTCGGTGGCGAGGATCGCGCGCAGGAGGGCGGCGGTCTCAGGGCTAAAATCACCCGACGCGGCGGCAAAGCGGATCAGGTGCTGGATCAGGGTCTTGGACACCCCGGCATTGGGATTATAGTGCGACATGTGATCGCCGACCCCATAGGTGCACCAGCCCAGCCCTAGCTCGGACAGGTCGCCCGTGCCGACCACCAAAGCCCCCTGTTGATTGGCGAGGCGGAACAGATAGTCGGTGCGCAGGCCCGCCTGCACGTTCTCGAACGTCACATCATAGACCGGCTCGCCGCCCGCAAAGGGGTGACCCAGATCGGCGAGCATCTGGCGCGCGGCCGGGCGGATGTCGAGCTCGTGCGACGTGACGCCCAGCGCCTGCATCAGGGCTAGGGCATTGGACTTGGTGCCGTCCGAGGTGGCAAAGCCGGGCAGGGTATAGGCCAGCACGTTGCCGCGCGGCAGGCCCAGCCGCTCCATCGCCTTGACCGCCACGATCAGGGCCTGGGTCGAATCCAGACCGCCCGACACGCCAATGACCAGATGGCGAAGGCCGGTGGCCTTGAGCCGCGTCGCCAGACCTTGAACCTGAATGTTCCAAGCCTCGTAACAGTTCTCACGCAGCTTGGCGGGGTCAGAGGGCACATAGGGGAAGCGCTCGACCTTGCGCATCAGGGCGAGGGGACCGGTCGGGGCCTCAAACTCAAACTCGACCAGATCAAAGCCGGGATGGTCGCGCCGCGCCCGCTGCGCCGCATCGTTCCACGTGCCTGCCCGCAGACGCTCTTGACGAATGCGGCCCAGATCGATGTCGGTTAGGGTCAGGGTCGGCTCTAGGGCAAAGCGCTCGGACTCGGCCAGAACCTGACCCAGCTCGAACACCGCGCCGTGGCCATCCCAGGCGAGATCGGTGGTGGATTCGCCCGGTCCCGCCGCCGAATAGGCATAGGCGGCAAGGCAGCGCTCGGACTGGGAGGCGCAGAGCAGGCGCCGGGTCTCGGCCTTGCCGATGGTGATGTTGCTGGCCGACAGGTTGAGCAGGATTTCCGCCCCGGCCAGAGCCGCCTGGGTGCTCGGCGGCGTTGGGGTCCAGACATCTTCGCAGATCTCGATATGGAAAGAGAACGCGTTGCTGCCTGTGGCTTGGAACAGGAGGTCGGTGCCGAAGGGCACCTCTTCGCCCGCGATTGAGATGACTTCAGAGGCAATGTCCGCCCCGGGCGTGAACCAGCGCTGCTCGTAAAATTCGCGGTAGTTGGGCAGGAAGGACTTGGGCACCGCGCCCAATATCCGGCCATCATGGATGACGACGGCGCAGTTATAGAGCCCGCCTTGGAACCGAAGCGGCGCACCGAGCACACAGACGGGGGTCAGGCCCAAGCTGGCCTCGGTCAGGCGGCCGATTTGCTGTTCGACCTCATCGAGAAGGGGCTCTTGCAGCAGCAAATCATCAATGGCGTAGGCGCTGAGGCCCAGTTCGGGGAACAGCAAGATCGCCGCGCTTTGATCATGGCCCTGCTGCATCAGGGCCAAGGTCTGATCGGCATTGAACATCACATCGGCTGGACGGACCGCAGGCACGCAGACGCCGAGCCGCACAAAGTCGTGGCGATAGGGCGAGAAAAACTCTGTCGCGTCAGCCATAAGAACCCCGTGCAAGTCGAGCCAGCCTATATTGCAGCCCATCTTAGAGCATGAGGCGCAAGGAGGCTATTGGCTTGGCGAAGGCCTTGTTTGAAGCGGTCTTCGTGTTAAGCCATGGCATTGTTCCTTAGGCGTTCCATGACCGCACCCGCCCCTTTGATCAGCGTTGTGATCGTCGCCTTTGAAAGTGCGGCGACCCTTTCACGCTGTCTTGCGGCGCTGCGGGCCCAGACCTTTGGCGATTTTGAAGTGCTGTTGGTCGACAATGCGTCCAGCGATGGCGCAGCCCAGGCGGCGGCTAAGGCGGACCCTGCGATCCGCCTGATAGAGGCGGGCGGCAATATCGGCTTTGCGGCGGGCAATAATCTGGCGGCGGGGCAGGCGCGGGGGCAATGGCTGGCCCTGCTCAACCCCGATGCCTATGCCGATCCCGATTGGCTGGAGCAGCTGATCGCCGCAACCCAGCGTTGGCCGCAGATTAGAAGCTTTGCCTGCTTGCAAAAGGCGGCTGATCGGCCTGGAAAGGTCGATGGGGCAGGCGATGTCTTGACCTTGGCGGGGATCCCCTATCGCGGCGCCTATGGCCACGACCTTGTGCCTTTGCCTGAAGGCGAGGTCTTTTCGGCTTGCGGCGCTGCCCATCTGATCGCGCGCGACCTGTTCTTGCAGATGGGCGGCTTTGATGAGCGGTTCTTCTGTTACTGCGAGGATGTCGATCTGGGCTATCGCCTGCGCCTGATCGGTGAGGCGACCCTGTTTGTGCCAAAGGCGGTGGTCAGTCATGTCGGCTCGGCCGTGCTGGGCGCGCGGTCCGATTTTGCGCTGTATCATGGGGCCAAGAACCGGCTTTGGCTCCTGATCAAGAATACGCCTTGGCCTCTTGTGCCGGTGGTGGCGCTGCTGCATCTGCCGGTATTGGCGCTCCTATTGGTCATGCACACCGTTCGTGGCGAGGCGCGGCCAGTCTTGCGCGGCCTTGTGGCGGGTTTTGCAGGCATGGGGCCGATGTTGGTCAGTCGAAGGTCCATCCAAGCGAGCCGCACGGCCTTTGCCTGGACCCTTCTGAAAGCGATGGCGATCAGTCCGATGACCTTGGCGCGCCGATCCGCCGTGATCAGGCCGAGGTCCTAGCCCGCGCGGTTGGGCGTGGTCCAAGATAGGGCGCCGTCGGTGACGAATCGCCCGGTCATGCAGTTGCCATGGCCACCTTCTTCCAGCGTTCGGATGATCAAGGCACGCTCTTCTGGCGGTGTAATGAACATGATGAAGCCGCCGCCGCCCGCGCCGGAGACCTTGCCCGCGAGCGCCCCGGCCTGCTT
>CANKPO010000118.1 GCA_947484535.1 Caulobacteraceae bacterium | reverse complement strand
CGACACCATTCCAGCGCGCGCGTCCTACCGCTACCTTTTAGGCGAAGAGTCGCTAACAGGACCATATCAAAGCCCGCCGCCTGAGATAGGGTGGCGAATAATGTTGGGGAGATGTTGAACATGCAGACCAAGATGTTGGCCGGTCAGGTTGCCGTCGTGACCGGCGCCTCCAGTGGCCTGGGCGTTCGCTTTGCCAAGATTCTGTCGGAGGCGGGCGCCTCGGTCGCCCTGATGGCACGGCGAACGGATCGGCTCGATGCGGTGGTTGCCGAAATCAAGGCCGCGGGCGGTCAGGCCGTCGCGATCCCGCTGGACGTGGCCAATGCCGCCGCCATCGGGCCTGCACTGGACGAGGCGCAGGCCGCGCTCGGCCCGATCTCGATCCTGATCAATAATGCCGGTGTCGCGGGCGAGGGTCGGGCGCTCGATATTTCGATTGAAGACTGGGACGCGACCTTTGCGGTCAATACGCGCGGCGTGTTCTTTGCCGCCCGTGAAGCCGCCGCGCGCATGATCGCCAGCGGTGTGGCCGAGGCGGGTAAGGCGCGGATCGTCAATATCGCCTCCATCGCAGGGATGAACGTCCTGCCAGGCGTTCCAGCCTACTGCGCCTCCAAGGCCGCTGTGATCAGCATCACCAAGAGCCTGTCGCGTGAATGGGCGCGCAAGCTGATTGCCGTCAATGCCCTGTGCCCCGGCTTTATCGAGACCGCGATCAATGAGGAATGGTTCAAGACCGAGGGCGGCAAGCGGCAGGTCCAGAGCTTTCCGCGCCGCCGCCTGATGCTCGACAGCGACCTGGACGCGGTGTTCATGGCCCTGTGCGGACCCGGTGCCAATGGCATGACCGGCTCGGTCATCACGATCGATGACGGGCAATATGTCTAACCCATAGCGGGCACGAGAAATTTACGTCGCAGGGCTAGAGGTCCGCGATAAACCTTCTAAAGATTAGAAAAGAACAGGGAGAAACATCATGGCTTCTGGGCCTTTGTCAGGATTGAAGATCGTTGAATTTGCCGGGATCGGCCCGGGGCCTTTCTGCGGCATGTTGCTGTCTGATTTGGGCGCAGATGTGGTACGGATTGACCGCAAGGGCAGTGGCCGAGCCTCGCCCGCTGATGTGACCAGCCGTGGCCGCCGGTCCATCGCCTTGGACCTGAAGTCGCCAGAGGCCATCGAGGCCTGCCTGAAGCTGTTCGAGAGCGCCGATGCCGTGTTCGAGGGCTTTCGTCCCGGCGTGATGGAGCGGCTCGGCCTTGGTCCAGACGTAGCCCTCAAGCGCAATCCAAAGCTCGTCTTTGGACGCATGACCGGTTGGGGCCAGTTCGGTCCCTATGCCCAGGCGGCGGGCCACGACATGAACTATATTGCCATCACCGGCGCGCTCCATGCCATTGGCACCAAGGACAAGCCCATTCCGCCGCTCAATCTGGTCGGTGATTTCGGCGGCGGCGCGCTCTATCTGGCCTTCGGTCTGCTGGCCGGGGTCATCCACGCGCGCGCGTCCGGCCAAGGCCAGGTGATCGACTGCGCCATGAGTGATGGTGCCGCCTCGCTGATGTCGATGTTCTATGGCTTTAAGGGCGCGGGCGCTTGGCAGGACAATCGCCGGACCAACCTGCTCGACGGCGGGGCGCATTTCTATGACACCTATCAGTGCAGCGACGGCAAGTGGGTCTCGATTGGTTCAATTGAGCCGCAGTTCTATGCCCTCCTGATGGAAAAGACCGGCATTACCGATCCGGCCTTCGCCAATCAGATGAGCCGCAAGGACTGGCCAGAGCTTCAGACCAAGCTGGCCGCCGTGATCGCGACCAAGACCCAGAAGGAATGGTGCGACCTGATGGAGGCCACCGACGTCTGTTTCGCGCCAGTGCTCGATCTGGAAGAGGCACCCAAGCACGCCCACAATGTCGCGCGTCAGACCTTTGTCGAGATTGCCGGGGTGGTGCAGCCTGCGCCCGCTCCGCGCTTCTCGGCCACGCCCGGCGCGATCCAAGGCCCGCCACCGGCAATTGGCTCAAGCACTGAAACGGCTCTGGCCGATTGGGGCTTTGCCAGCGCTGAGATCGAAGCCTTGAAGGCATCCGGCGCGGCCTAGGCCTTACGGCAAGGTCATTGTCTTTGGGCTGGGGATGGATCTATCCTCAGCCCAAGGCTGATCACCAAGCCAATCAAGGGAGTTTTGCCATGACCCAGTCCCTACCGCTTTTGAAGGGCGTGCATCACAGCGCTTATCGCTGCCGTGACGCCGAAGAGACCCGCGCCTTCTATCAGGATGTGCTGGGCCTGCCGCTAAGAGCGGCCTTGGTCATCGAAGAAGAGCCGGGGACGGGCAAGGCCTTGCCCTATATGCATCTGTTCTTCGAGATGGCCGACGGCAACTTCATCGGCTTTTTCGACATGCCCGAGGGCTCAGACGAGAGCAAATTCAAGATCAAGTCCGGCTTTGATCTGCATATCGCCATGGAGGCCTCCAGCCGCGATGAGATGATGGCCTATAAGGCCCGTCTGGATGACGCCAAGGTCAAATGTTTTGGCCCCATTGATCATCACTTTGTGGAGTCGATTTATTTCTTTGATCCCAATGGCTTGCCGCTAGAAATTACCTGCCGCACTCAAGATCATGACCGGATCATGATCGAGGAATCCGTCAACTCCCGCGAGGCGATTGCGGCTTGGAGTGCACGCAAGGCGGCGGAAAAGACAACGGCTGCCTGAACGCTAGGTTCAGGTACGGTTCAGCTTGAAGGGTCTAATCCTAGTGACGGTCGCTGACCCAGCCCCATGTCCCTCGCGGGGTCAGTGATCCACAGGACCCCAATCCCAACCTTGGCCTCCTCCTGGCGGCGCGCCCTCACCGGCGCGCCGTTTTGGCGTTAGGGCTTCTGGATCAAGAAGTTCAGGGCCGCGCCGTCTGCCGGGGCCTCAAGGATCACGAGGCCCAGACTGTTGGCCAAGTGGGGCACGTCGATGCGGGCGAGGGGATCATCCGCCAAGAGCCGGACCTTTTGACCTGCCAAAGCCTGCTCGACGGCCTTTCGCAGCCGCAAGGTCGGGACGGGGCAGCGATGGCCGCGCGCATCAACCAAGATCTCATCGGCGGGGGTGGTCACGGGCTGGCGCTAGACCGCGACGCTGGCCATATGGCCCTGCTCGGGACGAGACTTGCCCTCCAGGACCTCATGATAGATGGCCTCGACGGCTTCAGGACCTCGGCCTTCACTGATCTTGAGCCAGCGATCTATATCGGCAAGGAAGGCGGTCCAGACGCCGCCCACCCTCTGATCCAGACCGCCGGGACCCCAGTCGGCATGACGCTTCTTGATCTGGGTGGGGGCGAAGAACAGGGTTGGACGCGGTCCAGGAAGGTCCTTGGTGACCACGCGATCTTCCCAGTGGGTGCCGCCGACCGAACAGGAATAGGTCAATTGATCGGCGAAATGGCTGTGCACAGAGGCCCGGACTGATCCACCCCCGGCCATATCGACAAAGACGGCCAGATCGCGGGGCAGGGTGGCGATGTCCTCATAGGCCACGACCTTGGTGTAGTAGCCGGTCGCCTCCACGAAGGCGATATTGGCCTTTGAGGTCAGGCCGACAATCGCAATCCCCTCACGCGCAGCCTGTTTGAGGGCGAAGGCCAGACCCAGCGAGGTCTTGCTGGACGCGCTGGACAGAACCACCTGCTGCGCGCCGAAGAAGGCATTGTCCGCCAAGAAGTCGTCGATCACAAACGAGGTCATGAACAGGGGCCAGAGGATCGACTGGGCAGGCTCGGCGGAGGCCTGATGGGTTCCGCCGCTCGAAACGCGCATATAGTTGTTATAGACCGCCGCCAGCCCCGCGCGGTGCTCTGCCCTGTCGACGAAGCTGCTCTTGCTGACCCGGTCAGCCTCGATGACGAGGTGGCTGGACATGGGCAGATAGCCATAGACCCGCTCGCCAACCTTTAGGTCGGGATGGCGGCTCTCGATAATGTCGCCATAGCCCCAGACCGGAATGCGGCCCAAACCCTCTGGCGCTGGAAAGAACTTCCAATAGCCCATGGCCTCACCAAAGGCGGCATAGGTGATGTTGTTGGCGGTCAGGGCAAAGTGATCAACTTTTAGCAAGACCTCGCCATCCTTGAGCGCGGGCAGGGGCGTGGTCTGCCACTGGCCTTGGCGCAGATCACTGCGCGACACCATGAAGTCGAGGCTGGAATGGGTCATTTGAGGTTTGCTCGTCTGATGGGTTTACTGAAATTGGCACGGATGGTGATGTAACCTTGTCCGACTGACAAGAGGTCTGCTCATCGGTAGGGGAAGACTGGTGTGCGCTTGGCCATGAAGGCGGCGCGGCCCTCGGCGAAATCGGGTCCTTCGACGGCGTCGAGCTGCCAAGCGGTGGTTTCAGGCGTGTCAGTGACGGTGCCGGCCAGGATCATCGAAACCACCTGCTTGACCTTACGCACCGTCCATTGCGAGGCGCAGGCGATCTGCTCGACCTTACCGACCACGGCCGCTTCCAGCGCGTGGGGGGCATGGAGATCATTGACCAGACCGATACGAAGGGCGCTCTCAGCCCCGACAATCTCGCCCGTATAGAGAATGTTCTTGGCCGCTGATGGGCCGACCGCATCGACCAAACGCTTGGTGTCGGCAAGGCTATAGACGATCCCCAGCCGCGCCGGCGTGATGCCAAACCGGGCATTGGTCGCGGCAATACGAAGGTCGCAGGCCAGCGCCAAGGCCATGCCGCCGCCGACACAGACTCCGCTGATCATGGCGATGGTCGGCTTGGACAGGGTGGCGAGCGCCTCAACCCCTGCGGCGACATTGGCGCGATAGGCGGTTGCAGCCTCGCGGGTGCCATAGACGATCTCGAACTCGCTGATGTCAGCCCCGGCGGCGAAATGGTCGCCTGCGCCGCGCACGACCAGAACCTTGACCTCTTGCGCCGCTTCAATCACCGCGCAGACCTCTGGCAGCGCCATCCACATGGCCTTGGTCATGGCATTGCGCTTGGCGGGCTGGTTCAGGGTCAGGACGGCATAGTCCCCGACCAGATCGAGCTCTAGGGCATGGTCGGCAAAGGATGAGGTCATGGCGAGGGTCTCAGAACGATGAGGGATCGGACCGATGTAACGGCCAAGGCCTTGCATTACCAATAATTCATGCAGAACCTTGCATCCGAATGGCCCCGCTCATGTCTCTATCCATCAGAAGGCCACGATGGGTGGCGTGCTGATGTTGATTTTTTGGAGGTTTCTATGGCTGAAGTTTTGGTTCCGTTGTCTTTTTTTGTGTCTTTTTTTGCTTTCCTAGCCGCCATCATCCTCGTGCCCGGTTATCT
>CANKPO010000117.1 GCA_947484535.1 Caulobacteraceae bacterium | reverse complement strand
TCGGACCTGAACTGATATAACCCTGGGTTGCTTCGGCGCGATGCGCCTCGCAATGACGCGGGAGCGGGGATCAGTTACGAAAACCTAGTCTTCCCCGTCCTTAACCGGCACCCGTTTGGGCAGGGGTTTAGCCAGGAAAGCGGGCAGGTCGCCGCCGAAGCCGACGACCCGGCGGTCATCATCTTCACGTGGCCGAACAGACTGAACGCCGCGTGAGCGAAGTTCTGGGTCTTGCGCGGCTGGACGCGGGGCTGGAGCCGCGGCTTGCGTCTCAGGGCGACGCTCAGGACGCGGGTTACGCTCCCGGCGCGGTTCGCGTTCGCGAACGACCATGGCCTCAGCCTCAGGCGCTGTTGCTGATTCTACGGCCACAGCCTCTGGCGCAGGCTTACCGCGACCGCGTGAGCGGGCAGGGCGGCGCGGTGCGGCCGCCTCTGGCGCGTCAGCCGTTTCGGTACGCTCAAACGACACCCGAGGGGCGTCTGTCTGTTCGGCGATCACCGGGGTCATGGAGGCGACCTCGTTGTGCAAAGGTGCGCCATCTCGGCCCTTGGAATAGTCGCGCTTGGGCTTGCGGTCGGAGCCACCGGCTCTGTCACGCCCACCACTGCGACTCGACGGCGCCCGGCGAGCATCGCCGCCCGCAGCCGAGGCCCAGTCGAGATCCAAAATAGTCTCGTCCGGCTTCTGGCCGATCAGCTTGAGCACCTTGTCGAGATTGCGGCTATCGGCTGGCGTGACCAGCATGTAGGTCTCGCCCAAACGACCGGCGCGGCCCGTGCGCCCGATCCGGTGCACATAGTCGTCGGCATGGTGGGGCACATCATAGTTGAAGACGTGGCTGACATCGGGAATGTCCAGACCGCGTGCGGCAACATCCGAGGCCACCAGAAGCTTCAACTCGCCCTTACGGAACGATTCCAGTGTCTTGGTGCGCATGCTTTGGTCCAGATCGCCGTGGATCGGGGCTGCGTCAAAGCCATGAACCTTCAAGGACTTGGCGACAATATCGACTTCGCTCTTGCGGTTACAGAACACGATGCCGTTCTTGATCTCCGAGCGCTCGATCAGGGCCCGCAGCGCCATGCGCTTGGCCTTATGATCGACGATAGGGATCGGGACAATGTGCTGGGTGATGGTGGTGGCGGTCGTCGCTGGACGGCTGGCCTCGATCCGCTCGGGATCATTGAGGAACTGCTTGGTCAGGCGGGTGATTTCCGGCGGCATGGTCGCCGAGAAGAACAGGGTCTGTTTCTTCGGCGGCGTCATCTTGAAGATGCGCTCAATGTCGGGGATGAAGCCCATGTCCAACATGCGGTCGGCCTCGTCGACGACCATCATCTGGACGCCAGTCAGCAGCAGCTTGCCGCGCTCGAAATGGTCGAGCAGGCGGCCCGGTGTGGCGATCAGAACGTCAACGCCCCGGTCGAGCTTGCGCACCTGATCTTCGAACGAGACGCCCCCGATCAGCAACGCCCAGGTCAGCTTGGTGCCCTTGGCGTACTTTTCAAACGACATGGCCACCTGATCGGCCAGCTCGCGGGTCGGGGCGATGACCAGAGCGCGCGGCATCCGCGACTTGGAGCGTCCCGACTGCAACCGCTCAATGAGGGGCAGGGTGAAGGCGGCGGTCTTGCCGGTCCCGGTCTGGGCGATACCCAACACATCCCGGCCTGCGAGGGCGATGGGGATGGCGGAAGCCTGGATGGGGGTGGCAGTGGTGTAGCCGGTGTCAGCTACGGCTTGGAGAGTCGTGGGCGATAGGCCCAGTTGGGAAAATTCTGTCATGTCACGCTGTAAGGAGCCGGAGCCGCCCGTGCTTGGGCGAACGGGCAGCGCGGATTCGCCGAGCCTGCTCCTGACTATGGCCTTGTCTTACGGTGAATGGCGCAGAAGTCAAGGATTGGGGGATGGAAGCTGTCATTCGTCTTTAAGACCAGCAATGGCTCGGCCTAAACGTCGAGATCATCCACCGCAAATTCCGCATTTTCCTGAATAAAGCGGAAACGCAGCTCAGGTTTTCGGCCCATGAGGGTCTCGACCAGATCTTCAACCGCCTCTTCAGAGCGGGGCAGGGTGACGCGGGCCAAGGTTCGCTTGGCCGGGTCCATGGTGGTTTCTTTGAGCTGGGCGGGCATCATCTCGCCAAGACCTTTGAATCGGCCAATTTCGGGCTTCTTGTTCTTGAACATCCCGGCCATCAACTCGTCCTTATGGGCGTCGTCGCGGGCATAGACGGTCTTGCCATTATGGCTGAGGCGATAGAGCGGTGGCAGGGCGAGGAACAGACGACCCGCCCGGATCAGGCCGGGCATGGTGCGATAGAAGAAGGTGATCAGCAGGCTGGCAATGTGAGCCCCGTCAACGTCAGCATCGGTCATGATGACGATGCGCTCATAGCGCAGGTCCTCTTCCTTGAACCGGTTGCCGCCTTGCACGCCGAGCGCTAGCAACAGGTCCGACAGTTCGGTATTTTTCCCCGCCTTGTCATTGGTGGCTGAGGCGACATTGAGGATCTTACCGCGCAGGGGCAGGATGGCTTGAGTCTGGCGATTGCGGGCCTGTTTGGCCGAGCCGCCAGCGGAATCGCCTTCGACGATGAACAGCTCGGTGCCATCGGTTGCCTGTCCCGAACAGTCGGCCAGCTTGCCCGGCAGGCGCAGCTTGCGCGTGGCGGAGGCGCGGGCCACATCCTTATCGCGGCGGCGCTTCAGCCGGTCCTCGGCCCGCTCGATGATGAACTGTAGCAGCCGGTCCGCTGACTTGGGGGCCGCCGTCAGCCAGTGATCGAACGGGTCGCGCAGGACGGTCTCGACCAGCCTTTGCGCCTCGGACGAGGACAGTTTTTCCTTGGTCTGGCCTTGGAATTCCGGGTTGCGGATAAAGACTGAGATCAAGGCACCAGCATTGCCGATGACGTCCTCGGCGGTGATTAACCCAGCGCGCTTCTCGCCGGTCATTTCGCCATAGGCCTTGAGGCCGCGCATCAGGGCCGCGCGAAGACCGGCCTCGTGAGTGCCGCCTTCGGTCGTGGGCACGGTGTTGCAGTAGGACTGCATGAAGCTGTCGCTGTCGCCAAAGCCGATCGGGGACCAGGTGATGGCCCATTCGACCGCGCCGCCCTCATTGCTTCCGGCCTTGGTCGGACGCTCGATGCGGCCACTGAAGGTTTCGGTCAGGGTCTCGGTCGTGGCGACCCGTTCGGCGAGGAAGTCGGCCAAGCCGTTGGGGAAGCGGAAAATCGCCTCGGCGGGGGTCTGGTCGGTGACACGCTCGGGCGCACAGGACCAGCGGATCTCAACGCCGCGAAACAGATAGGCCTTGGAGCGGGCCATCCGATAGAGGCGGGCAGGCTTGAAGGCCGCGCCCTCACCAAAGATGGTCTCGTCGGGCAGGAAGCGTAAGGAAGAGCCGTGCTTGCGCGACGGGCCAACCCGCTCCAGCGCCGTGACGGGCTTGCCGCGTGAGAAGCTCTGGCGATGCTCGGCCCCGTCGCGCCAGACCGTGACGTCGAGCTGTTCAGACAGGGCGTTGACGACCGAAATGCCCACACCGTGCAGGCCGCCGGAGGTCTCATAGCTCTTGCCCGAGAACTTACCGCCCGAGTGCAGGACGGTCATGATCACTTCGAGCGCCGACTTGTCGGTATATTTCGGGTGCGGGTCGACCGGGATGCCGCGTCCATCGTCGCGTACGACCAGCGCGCCGTCAGTCTCGAGGCGAACCTCGATGAACTTGGCATGGCCTGCGACAGCCTCGTCCATGGCATTGTCGAGCACCTCGGCGAACAGGTGGTGCAGGGCGCGCTCATCCGTGCCGCCAATATACATGCCGGGGCGCTTACGGACTGGCTCTAGACCTTCGAGGACCTCAATATCCTTGGCCGAATAGCCAGAGGCCGCAGCAGCAGCGTTGGACGCGGTTTGAGACGGGATATCCGCAGAAGCCTTAGGCGCGGGCGTCGGGGCCGCAGCCTCAACGGGCGCGACAACCGCAGGCTTTGGGCTTGCGGGGACGGCAGGGGGCGTGGGGGCGGCGACCTGTGGGGTGTCGCCGAACAGGGAGCCTTGCGGAGGATTGGTAGCCATAGCCTTAGAATGCAGCGATTCTCGCCCAGACCGTATGCCGCTTAGCGATAGGCCGGTGGGTAGTCAGACTGAACCGGGCGATATCGATTGGCCAACTCCAAGCTACGCGAGGTCATGGGCTGTTCCTTGCCTTGGATAAAGACCGAGGTGGCGTAGGTGGTTACCTCCAAGGGATCGCCGGTCCAGATGACGACATCCGCATCCTTGCCGGGTTCTAGGCTGCCTATCCGGTCGGCTAGGCCCCAGATCTTGGCGGGATTGATTGTCACCGAGGCCATAGCGGCGCTATAGGGCAGGCCGTAGGACACAGCCAACCCAGCATTGAACCGGCCTTGGCGCAGGTTGTTATAGTCGCGGCTGCCCATCACGGCGACCGTGACGTCCGCAGCGTTCAGACGACCGGCATTTTGTAAGGTCGCGCCAAGGGTCTCAAAGCTTCCGGGCAGGTTGGTCTGTGCATCGAGCAGCACAGGAACCCCGGCCTTGGCGATGGCATCGGCGACCATCCAGCCCTCTTCGGCCCCTTCAAGGATCAGCTTGAGCTTTTGATCGGCGGCGAATTTGAGGATCTGGGTAATGTCAGAGGCGCGGTGGACCCGAACCAGCAGGGGCATGCGCCCTTCGACGACTGGGATCAGGGCTTCGAGATCATCACGGCTGTAGGGATAGGGACGGCTTGCCCCCATATCAAAGGCCGCGCGGTTACGAGCATAGTGGCGCGCATCGTCGAGTGCTGATTTCAGCAGCACAATCGCCGCGCCGCGTGATCCGCCGGCATAGGAAGCGCCTGCCTCACCAAGATCGAGCGCCATGCCGATCTTGGCCTTTACAACCGCGTCAGTGACGCCTGCCGCGAGGGTGGCGGTGGCGACTTGGCCTGCGAACAGGCTGGCCTCACCATCTTCGAAACTGCCGGAAAAATCGTCTGCGCCATCATCCTTGTGGCCACCATAACCACCGCGCCCGAGGACGGGCGTGACGACCGCACGGGTGACGCCGCTGATCCGCGCAAGGGGAATGAGGGCTGAGTTTGGATTGACGCCATATTGCACATCAAAGGCCGCGCCCATCCGCTTTCCAGCGGAATCGTCTCGCGTATCGTCGATCTGCTCGACCTCTGCGACAGTCAGGCTGGTGCTGGGCAGGACAAGGCCGGGACTAACCGTCTTGCCACTGGCATCGACAATGCGGGCGTCCGCCGGAACCGCGACCTTTGCCCCGACGGCAACGATCTTGCCATCCTTGATCAGGACCGTTCC
>CANKPO010000116.1 GCA_947484535.1 Caulobacteraceae bacterium | reverse complement strand
TTTGAAGGCCCCAATGTCCGCTTTGAAGATGATAGCGTCGAGCGGATCGATGCGATCATCTATGCCACGGGCTACAAGATCAGCTTCCCTTTCTTCACCGACCCGGCCTTCAAGACCGACGCCGACAACCGCTTGCCCCTGTTCAAGCGCATGGTGCCCGCAGGCACGGCAAACCTGTTCTATATGGGTTTGGCCCAGCCCCTGCCGACCCTGGTCAATTTCGCCGAGCAGCAGGCCAAGCTGGTGGCGGCCTATTTGACCGGCCAATATCACCTACCCAGCACCTCCGAGCAGGCCAGTGTCACAGCCAAGGATGAGGACTTCTATCTGGGCGGCTACTACGCCTCAGCCCGTCACACGATCCAGGTCGATTTTGGCCACTATTGCGCGGACCTGATCAAGGAGATTGAGCGGGGCAAGGCCCGTGCCAAGGCGGCAGGCAATCGCTTGCCGGTCGCCGCCAAGGCCGATCTGGTCGAGGCTTAGGTCGAAGGCGACCTATCCCCTGGCGTGGTGGTCCTGTTCAGCCAAGAACCGGACCGCCTCGAGCGCGGCCATACAGCCCATACCCGCCGCGGTGACGGCTTGGCGATAGATGTCGTCGGTGACGTCACCGCAGGCAAAGACCCCTTCGATCTCGGTGGCAGCCGTGCCAGCCGTCACATCCAGATAGCCGGCACTGTCCATCGCCAGTTGTCCCTTGAACAGCTCAGACGATGGCGCATGGCCAATAGCAATAAAGACGCCGTCGCAGGCCAGATCGCTGGTCTCATCGGTCTGTAGATTTTTCAGACGCACGCCGGTCACGCCCATTGGATTTTCGTCGCCGACGATCTCGTCGATGGCGCTGTTCCAGACCGTAGCGATCTTGGGATGTTTCATTAGCCGCTCTTGCAAGATCTTCTCGGCCCGCAGGCTGTCGCGGCGATGGACGAGCGTGACCTTGGAGGCGAAGTTGGTCAGGAACAGGGCCTCTTCGACCGCCGTATTGCCGCCGCCGACCACCACGACCTCCTTGCCGCGATAGAAGAACCCGTCGCAGGTGGCACAGGCCGAGACGCCGAAGCCTTGGAACTTCTGCTCGGACGGCAGACCCAGCCACTTGGCCTGAGCGCCCGTGGCGATGATCACGGTTTCGGCCAAATAGACCGTCCCAGAATCGCAGGTCAGCCGGAAGGGGCGGCTGGAAAGGTCGGCGGTCAGGACCATGTCATTGACGAACTCTGTGCCCACATGCTCGGCCTGGGCACGCATCTGATCCATCAGCCAAGGCCCTTGGATGACGTCAGCAAAGCCGGGGTAGTTTTCGACATCGGTGGTGATGGTCAATTGCCCGCCCGGCTGCAGGCCTGAAATGAGCACTGGCTCTAACAGCGCGCGCGCGGCATAGATCGCGGCCGTATAGCCTGCGGGTCCGGACCCAATGATAGCGCAGCGAACGGAACGGGTCTCGGACATCAAAAAGACTTTCTATAGACGTGACTTATGACTTGGCCTCTCCACCCCCTATCGGTGAGGCTTGTGGACCTTTTACCTATTTAACGATGATTCCGCCGCTGGCCACATGCGGCAGGTCAGTTTGCCCCAGATTGGCCCGGTTAGACCGATGCAAAGATCTCGTAAGATTGTTTTTCTCGCTGATGCTGGACCGCAGGTGGGCGGCGGCCATGTCATGCGCTGCTTGACCCTCGCCGGAGTGCTGCAAGATTTGGGTGCCAGTTGCGCCTTCATGGCTCCCCCTGCCGTCGCCGCCGTGGTCAAGGCCTTCGCCAAGCCGGGGGTGGAGTTGATCCCCTGCACGGCAGAAACCATGGTTGAGGCGGCCTGCAGTGTGTCGAGCGACGCGGTTGTGGTCGATCACTATGGCCTGCAATCCAGCGACGAGACGCGGCTTCGGGCCGGTCGGCTGCTGATCGCGCTCGATGATGCACCCGGACGCGCCCATGACTGTGACCTGTTGGTGGACAGCGCCATCGATCGCCAGCCTGCCGACTATGAGCCATGGGTGCCCCAGGGCAGCCAGATCTGGACCGGCCCCAACTTTGCCCTCGTGCGCCCTGAATTTGCCGCTGCACGCCGCAAGGTGGTGGAGCGGCGCGACCGCGACGGCGATGTCCGATCCATTCTGGTCTCGCTCGGCTTGACCGATGTCGGCGGGGTCACGGCTGAGGTGGTTGAGGCGATCCTGTCAACAGGGATCGAAGCCCGCCTTATGGCCGTGGTCGGATCGAGTGCGCCGTCCTTGCCAAGGCTGCGCGAGTTGAGCGCCATCCACGCCAATCTGCGCGTCGAGGTGGATGTTAGGGCCATGGCCCCGGTCGTTGGCGAGGCCGATCTGGCCATCGGTGCGGGCGGGTCCAGCACGTGGGAGCGGTGCTGCCTCGGCCTTCCAGGGATCACTTTGGTTCTGGCCGACAATCAGGCCGACATGGCCGCGCGGTTGGAAACCCACGGTGTGACCAAGACCCTTGATGTGCGCCTACCGGGCTTTGCGGATCGGCTGACAGCGGTCCTGAACGATCTCGTCAATGACAGTGCCGCGCGGCGGTCTATGTCCGCAAAGGCAAGCTTGCTGTGTGATGGTCTCGGCGCCGAGCGTACGGCCCGCAAGATCCTCGCCCTCTAGCGGGTGCGTCAGGTCGAGAATGGGGTGGATCGCACCCTTTCCTTGATACCACCGCGCACCTACCTCACAATGGAAGAGACAAGGATCGCGCGACTATGACCACGACACTGACAAGCGGATTGGACGGCGTTATCGCCGCCGCAAAGACAGGCCAGCGCGGCTTGCCGCCTGTTCATCTGTGGAACCCACCCCACTGCGGCGAGATCGATATTGTCATTAAGCGTGATGGTCTTTGGTTTCACGAGGGCACACCCATTGGCCGTGAGGCCTTGGTTCGACTCTTTTCGACGGTACTGCGGCTCGATCCGGACGGCTATCATCTGGTCACGCCCGCCGAGAAGATGAAGATCAGGGTTGAAGACGCCCCCTTTATCGCCGTGCGCGTTGACCGGGTCGGTGAGGCCCTTCGCTTCTTGACCAATGTCGGCGATGAGGTTGAGGCCGGGCCAGACAATGCTATTCGCGTCCAGTCTGATCCAGAGACCGGCGAGCCTCGCCCCTATCTGCATGTCCGCCGAGGCCTAGAGGCCCGCATTGCCCGGCCAGTCTTTTACGAACTGGTCGAGATGGCACAGGAACGCCAGACGCCAGAGGGGCTGCGCTATGGCGTGACCTCTAACGGGGCGTGGTTTGATTTGGGACCCGCAGAGGGTTTTGGCACGTGAACCCAGCCCTCGCGCCCCATCTGCTTCGCGATTGGATTACCAGTCGCCTCGACCCGCTGGATGCCCACGGTGAAAATCGGCCAGAGCGGAAGATGGGCTCGGACTTTGACCTGAACCCAGAAACCCATCCGGGTGACCATGGCGTGTCTGGTCTAGCCCATGCCGCCGTCCTGACGCCTTTAATCGAACATGAGGGCGGCATTAGCGTGCTTTTGACCCGGCGCTCAGACAGTTTGCGCAAACATACCGGACAGGTGGCCTTTCCTGGTGGGCGCTGTGATCCCGGCGAGACCCCCGCTCAGACGGCCCTGAGAGAAGCGCAAGAGGAGATCGGCCTTGATCCCTCCTTCGTCACCTTGGCGGGGCTGTCGACACCCTATCGCACCGGCACGGGCTTTCATGTCACGCCCGTCGTTGGCTTTGTGAAGCCCGGTTTCAGCCTGACACCCAATCCTGCCGAGGTGGCCGATGTGTTCGAGACGCCCTTCTCGTTCCTGATGGACCCGCAAAACCATCAGCGCCAACATCGCGACCTGCCCAATGGCGACCGTCGGCATTTTTACGCCATCCCCTATGAGCAGTGGTTCATTTGGGGCGCGACGGCGGGCATGTTACGTCAGCTCTATATCCGCCTCTATGGCGAGACCGAAGGGGCCGTCCCAGCATGATAAGCATGGTTCTATCACGGCTGCTGCTCGCCGCCTTGCCGCTGATCTTCTACAGTCTTTGGCGTCAGATTGCCCTGCGCAGCGGCAAGCCCATGGGCTCGACCCCGTGGGGCTGGCTGATTGGCCTTGGCGCGGTGCTGTCCGCCCTATACTTGATGGCCACGGTTGCCTTCCATCCGGACAATCGCGGTCAGACCTATGTTCCCGCCGAACCCAGCGCCGATGGCGGCGTGGGCCCCGCCCATTTTGACGCCAAGAAGGCCAAGCCATGAGCTTTGCGCTGGGCCTCAAGCCTTGGATGACCAAGCCAGCGACCACGGCGGTCTTGGAGGCCCTGATCGCCGAGGGCGGCCAAGACTGTGTCCGCTTTGTCGGCGGCTGCGTGCGCAATGCGATCTTGAACCGCAAGATCGACGATATTGACCTAGCCACGACCCTGCCCCCGCATCAGGTGGTTCAGGCGTTAGAGGCGGCCGGGCTGAAGGCCATTCCGACCGGGATTGAGCACGGCACGGTCACGGCCCTGTTCGAGGGCCAGACCTTCGAGATCACGACCCTGCGCAAGGATGTCCAGACCGATGGGCGCCACGCCGTCGTAGTCTTTACAGACGACTGGGCCGAAGATGCTGCGCGGCGCGACTTCACCATGAACGCGCTCTATGCGGATGCTTCCGGCGCGGTCTTTGATCCGTCGGGGACCGGTGTTGAGGATGCCCGCGCAGGCCGTCTGGTCTTTGTCGGCGATCCCAAGACCCGGATCGACGAGGACTATCTGCGGATCCTGCGCTATTTCCGGTTCCTCGCCTGGTACGGCAAGGGCGAGCCGGATCGAGACGCGCTTGCGGCCTGTGAAGCGGGCCGGGCAAGGCTGGCGGACTGTTCGGCTGAGCGGGTCGCCAAGGAGATGCTCAAGCTGTTGGCCGCCGACGATCCGCGCCCTGCGCTGAGGCTGATGGCCTCGACCGGCGTGCTCGCACAGGTCCTGCCGCAGGCCGAAGGGCTGGCGGTGCTGGACCGACTGGTGACCATCGAAGACGAGCAACTGTTCGAAAATGAGCCCCTCCTGCGCCTGGCGGCCCTCTTGCCAGAGGATCCAGCGGCCGGGGAGGCCATGGGCCGGGCCTTGCGCCTGTCCAATGCTGAGCGCGAGCGGTTGACGCAGGCACTGGGTACCGATCCGCGCCTCGTCTCATGGATGAGCCCTAAGGCCGCAAGGCAGGCAGTCTATCGGCTGGGCAACGCGATATTCCGCGACCGGGTCAAGCTGCATTGGGCCAGAAGCCTGCGTCCAGCCACCACCCCGCAATGGCGCGGTCTGCTGGCCCTCGGCGAAAGCTGGCGCGCGCCGGTCATGCCGATTTCAGGCAAGGATGTGGTGGCGTCCGGCGTTTCG
>CANKPO010000115.1 GCA_947484535.1 Caulobacteraceae bacterium | reverse complement strand
CTATCTCGAGATCAATTCTGGGGCAGGGGGCACAGAGTCCAACGACTGGGCTGGCATGTTGCTTCGGATGTATACCCGCTGGGCCACCGCTCACGCCATGAGCTTTGAGGTGATCGAAGAAACCCAGGGCGAGCAGGCCGGGATCAAGTCCGTGACCCTGCAGATAAAGGGCCACAATGCCTATGGTTGGCTAAAGACCGAGGCGGGCGTCCACCGTCTGGTGCGCATCTCGCCCTTTGACTCGGCGGCCAAGCGTCATACCAGTTTCGCTTCGGTCTGGGTCTATCCCGTGGTCGACGACACGATCGAGATCGATATCAACCCCTCTGACGTGCGCACCGATACCTATCGGGCGTCGGGGGCTGGCGGCCAGCATATCAACAAGACCGACTCCGCCGTTCGCCTGACCCACATTCCAACCGGCGTGGCGGTGGCCTGCCAGTCGGGCCGTTCACAGCATCAGAACCGGGAAGAGGCGTGGAAAATGCTTCGTGCCCGTCTCTATGAATTGGAACTACAGCGCCGTGAGGCGGCGGCGCAGGCCCTAGAAGATCAGAAGACCGATATTGGTTGGGGTCACCAGATCCGATCCTATGTTCTCCAACCCTATCAGATGGTCAAGGATCTGCGTACAGAGGTCGAAACCTCCGATACGCAAGGTGTACTGGACGGTGACCTTGATGGTTTCATGGGCGCGTCATTGGCCCAGCGTGTGGGCGTGACGCGCGAAGGCTAGGTGAAAGGCCTAGTCCTCCGCAAAGCCATCTAGGCCAACGCTGGCCGTAGGGCTATGCGAGGAGGCCGTGATTTGACGCTGGAACTTTAGGCTACGACCTTGGAAATAGGCACCCGGTTCCATGGACAGTTGCTCATGGGTGATGTCACCGTCGACATGGGCCGTGCCATAGAGCTTGACCTGCTTGGCCGAGATGGTTCCGGTCAGCTTGCCACGAATATCGATGGTATCAGCCGTCACAGTGCCTTCAACCTGTCCCGTTTCGCCGATGGACAGCCGTTCAACCGTGATTTCCCCGCGAACCGTGCCGTCGAGGTGAAGTTCACCCTGGCCCGAGATGCTGCCATCAATGGTGACATCCTCTCCTATAACGGAGGCGACCTTATGGGACTTTCGTCCGGCCGTGTCCAAAGACGCCGAAATCGCTGGGAAGGAAGATTCGCTATCAGCCCGCTTGTTGAACATAATCGCCTGCCTTTACGAAACGGTTGGGATTTTGTGCCCGGCCATTGACCCAGACCTCATAGTGCAGATGAACGCCGGTGGATCGGCCCGTTGAGCCCATTCCCCCTAGACGTTGCCCCACGCCGACGCGCTGGCCTCTATTGACCGAGATGGACTGCAGGTGGGCGTAGCGTGTCTTGAAACCCGCGCCATGATCAATCTCGACCGTTTTGCCATAACCTGAACGCACGCCGGTAAAGGACACGATCCCGGGGGCCGTGGATTGAATGGGGGTCATGAACCCACCTGTGAAGTCCAGCCCCGAATGGAAGGCTGGACGTCTGGTGAAGGGATCAAAGCGCACGCCAAAGCCGCTGGACTGCGGTGTACGGTTGGTCGGACGGGCAAAGGGCAGGCGCTCCGCTGCTTGGTTGAGGGCGCGCATATCGGTCATATTGTTGGCCGCACTCTGAATCCGTTCCGCGAAATCTTCGTCGACATCCAACACTGCCGCTAGGGCGCGAGGATCTTTAGCCTCGATCAGAGGACCGCCAAGGCCGCTGCTGGCCGAACTGTTGCGGTCGGCATAGCTGACGGGATTCAGACCCGCGAGACGAAAGGCCAGTCTCAACCGGTCGGCGCGGGTCTTAGCGAAGCTTTCAGCGCGCACGATCATCCGTTCCTGATCCATGCTAACCGCCTGAACCCGGTCCATCGGCGAGGCAACGCCCGCTGTGGCCTTGAGAGACTTTGAGGGGGCCAATGCCGCCTCAGCACCGGGAACGCCCTTAAAGTTGCCCATGAGATGGGCGAGCGCGGCATGGCGCTTCTCGACGCTGTTGGCGAGCTGGTCTATCGAGCCATTATTCGCGTTGATCTGAGCCACAGCGCTATTGAGACGGGCCTGACGGTCGGCGATCCAGCGCTCATATTTGGCTTGGGTCTTGGCCACTTCGCGGTCGGTATTGCTCAGGGACAATGCGTTGATCGCCATCGAGGTCGTGGCCACGCCCAGCCAAAGGCCAAGCGCGAGCAGGGCCGAAGCTATGGCCATCTGACGTTTTGGCGTCAGAACCAGGCTCTTGAGCTCACCTTCTGAACGGACATAGAGGTGCCGCTCGGGAAATAGGCGCTCTAAGGCCTGTTTGAAACGCGCCACGTGGCCATTCGTCATGGTCTCGGATACTCGCCGTTTTTGCTTTAGGCGATATGCAATGATCAAGGACTAAGAGTCTATAGCTATCGTGGCCTCACCTTAAAACAATATTCATGAATACGCATAGATTCCCGACTCTTATCCTCTGCAAACTGACTAATCAGCTTGGTCTGAAAAGTCATTCAAGTCTGAAATTTATGAAAAGCTAGAGCGCTTTGATCTCAGCCAGAACCGCTTCGGCATGGCCGGGGACCTTGACCTTGCGCCAGACCTTGCGAACCACGCCTGAGCCGTCGATGAGGAATGTTGAGCGCTCGATGCCCATATAGCTTCGGCCATACATGCTCTTTTCAACCCAGGCCCCATAGGCCTCGATGGTTGTTCCCTCAGGGTCAGATCCCAGCGCAATGGTCAGGTCGTACTTGGCACGGAAACGCTTGTGGCTTGCGAGGCTGTCTTTCGACACCCCAATCACGACGGCGCCAGCCTCGGCCAGGTCCGCCGACAGGGCGCTGAAACCTTTGGCCTGGTTCGTACAGCCGGGCGTATCGTCCTTGGGGTAGAAATAGAGGACCACGATTTTGCCCTGCAGATCGCTCGAGGACAGGTTTTTTTCGTCATCTGAGGCCAGATCAAAGGCTGGAGCGTGATCTCCGGGTTGGAGTTGGTCAGTCATTGACGTATCCCATCGTTAACGCACCCATTTTCGGCGCGGCCATGTTGTCAATACATTTGGTGTCTGTCTGGCCCGACGTCCAGCCGTTGCCTGGCGATTACGGAGATTTTTCTGTTGCTGAGACCGGCGCTGAAGCATGGGCTTGAAGTTGCAGTCGTCCTGATCTTGGCGATCATCGCGCTATTTGGCGTGGGCGTGATGAGGCTGGCACAGGGCCCGATTTCCGCCGACTTCCTCAAGCCTGTGATCATTGGCGGGCTGGAGCGTCAGTTTAAGGGTGGCCAAGCGCAACTTGGTCATGTCGGGATTGTCTGGTTCGAGCAGGCCAAGTCCCTCGGAGTCCAGATGGAGAACCTCTCCGTCACCGATCAAAAAGGCCGGTCTGTGCTGCGCGCGGGTCGGGTTCAAGCGGCCATGGCTCTGGACTCGGTTCTGGTCTTTGCGCCAGCACCTGGACACATTGCGGCCTCAGATTTTTTTCTTGCGGTCAGCGTCTCTCCGCAGGGGCGGTATGAGTTGGGCTATGAGGCGCTGGGCCGTCCCGAAGAATTGACCCTGCTTGGGCGTCTCTTCTCAGAGGTGACCGGACCGGCAAAACGCGGTCGATGGGCCAGTTTCCTGCACGATGTGCAACTGACCAACGGCACCCTGTCTTTGCGTCAGATCGGCGGACCGGTCTCTTGGTCGGGCGATGTGCGTCAACTGACCTTGCGCAAGGCCCTTGGGCGGTTAGATCTGGTTGGCGATGTCTCGCTGGGCCAGGGTGATCAACGGGCTGAGCTCGCGATCAAGGCCAAGGCGGCTGAGGGGCTGAAGGAAGCCTTTATCTCGGCCAAGATAAGTCGCCTAAACCCCGCCAAAATCTTCCCCTCGGTGGGCGTGACCCGGCCGCTTTCGGCGCTCAATGCGCAAGTGGATGGTCAAGGCTCGCTGAGCTATGCCCTCAATCAGGGTATCCGAGCGGCGGATGTGACCTTCTCGGCAGGCGCAGGTCAAATCCGCTTTGGCAAGGCGCAGCAGCGCTTTGATCGGGCTGAGGCCCGCGCCACCTATGATCCCGCCACCGGCGAGGTCGAGTTGGCTTCCGTCAAGCTAAAGGCCGCACCCCTGCAGTTGGACATCAAGGGCCGGTTACGACTGATCCCAGAGGGACGAGAAAAACAGCCTGCGCGCCTCGACTTTGATCTGCAGGGTCCCCAAGCGGTCATGGCGTTCGTGCCCGGATCCGAGCCCCAGACCCTAACAAACCTCTATGCCAAAGGCGGCTACACGCCTGAAGAGGGCCATCTGAACCTTGCCGAGGCCGGAGCTGTGCTTGCGGGCACAAAGGTAACGGCCAGCGGAGATGTGATGCAGGCGCTGGGCAAGGATGGCCTGCCGCAAGGGGCCTGGGGCGCGAAACTGAAGGCTCAGATCGATGGCAAGGCGAATGTCGATCAGGCCTATCCCTTCTGGCCCGATACGGTCGGCAAGGGGGCTCGCAATTGGGTCAAGGCCGCGCTGAAACAGGGCACGCTTTCGAACGTCAAGCTCACGGTCGACATACCGGCAGGCACAACCAAACGCGGTCTGACCAACGAGATGCTGCAGGTTGGCTTTGATTTCGAGGGCGTCACCATTGTGATCGTTCCTGGGCTTCCCCCGATTGAACAGGGCCGTGGCAAGGCGATGGTTCAAGGCGACCGCTTCGACCTTACCGTCGCCTCTGGCACGATGGAGGGCGTGAAGCTCAGCGAAGGGCTTGTCTCCTATCCCCGGTTCCGCCCCGCTGCAGCAGGGCTGTTCAAGGGCCGGGCGCAAGGTCCTGCAGACCAGATCTTGAACATTCTTGAACGTCAGCCCCTACGCATCTTGGCGCAGAGCCCCTTTAAGGCGCAAAATTTCTCCGGGGATGCGGACGTCACCTTCGCCATTACCCGTCCGACGGGCAAGGTGGTCTTGGCCAAGGACTATGGCTACCAATTTGCCGGAACCGTAACCAATGGCGGCATTCGCAAGGTCGCCTTGGGCCTCGACCTGCAACAGGGGGTGGTCAAGGTCAGCGGTGATAATCGCGGGCTCGCTGCGTCGGGGCTGGCCAAGGTGGGCATCTTCAACGGCAATATCGATTTCCAACTGCCTTTAGGAAGCGGGACGGGTGCGGCAAGCCGCTTGGCGCTGGACGGCGTTATCGCGCTCGATGCTCATAATCCCGTCCCAACCACTGGCCAGTTCACCCTTGATCGGTTGGGCGGAAGGGGGCGGTTCGACAGTCGGGCGGCCTCGGGCAAGGTTGCGTGGACCCTCGGAGAGTCTGGTCGCGTAACGGTCGATGGTCAGGTCGCGGCGGGAGGACTGCGCCGTTACGGCTTGCCG
>CANKPO010000114.1 GCA_947484535.1 Caulobacteraceae bacterium | reverse complement strand
CCCGTGCCCTGCACCAGAACCGTGTCCCCGGCCTTGAGATTGCCGTTGGGCACCAGAGCGCGCCAAGCCGTCAGGCCTGCGCAGGTCAGGGTCGCGGCCTCTGCATGGCTATAGCCCTTGGGCGCGTGGGTGAAGGCGGCGGTGGGCATAGTCACGATCTGACGGGCAAAACCGTCGGCGCTGTCGCCGGGGACATGGCCCATATTGGACAGGTCCGCTTCGCCATTGGGCCAGTTCGGGAAAAAGGTGCTGACGACATTATCGCCCACCGCAAACTCGCTCACGCCCTCGCCGACCGCCGTGACCACGCCCGCTCCATCGGACATGGGGATGCGGCCCTCTGGGGTCGGGATCGCACCAAGCACGACCATATAGTCGTGATAGTTCAACGAGCTGGCATGGATGCGGACACTGATCTCACCCCGGCCGGGGGCGGCGGCCTCAGCCGTGCCGACCGTGAGATTGTCCAGCCCGCCGGGCTGTTTGAGACGAATGGCTTTCATGGTCGTTCCTCCGGGTCGGTCTCTACAGACCTGTTTATGTTATCGCCGTTATCTTGAACCAGCCGACGGACCTTGCCAACCGTGTCGCTGCGTAAGCCTAGCCCTTGAGCGTCTAACCCTTGAGGGCTGCGTCCAGAGCATCCTTGTCCAGCGCCCCTTCCCAGCGGGCGACCACAATGGTGGCCACAGCATTGCCGATGAAGTTGGTGATGGCCCGGCACTCGGACATGAAGCGGTCAATGCCAAGGATCAGGGCCATGCCCGCCACCGGCACAGACGGCATGACCGACAAGGTTGCGGCCAAGGTGATGAAACCCGCGCCCGTCACGCCTGCTGCGCCCTTGGAACTGATCATCGCCACACCGAGCAGCAGGAGCTGATCGCCAAAGCTCAGATGCACGCCCGTCGCTTGAGCAATGAACAGGGCCGCTAAGGTCATATAGATGTTGGTGCCGTCGAGATTGAACGAATAGCCGGTCGGGACGACCAGACCGACAATCGGCTTGGCACAGCCCGCCCGTTCCATCTTGTCCATCAGGCTGGGCAGCGCCGATTCCGACGAACTGGTGCCCAAGACCAAGAACAGTTCGGTCTTCAGATAGGCGATCAGGCGAAAGATCGAAAAGCCATTGAACCTGGCCACAAGACCCAGAACCACCACCACAAACAGGGCCGAGGTTAGATAGAAACAGGCGACCAAGGTGGCCAGATGGACGAGGGACCCAATGCCATATTTGCCGATGGTAAAGGCAAAGGCCCCAAAGGCCCCAATCGGGGCAGCCTTCATCAAGATCGCAACGAGGCGGAAGAATCCGTGGCTCAGCGACTCCAGCAGATCCACCACCGGCTTGCCCTTGTCCCCGACCAAGAACAGCGCAATGCCGAAGGTGATCGAGAAGAACAGGACCTGCAGGATGTTGCCATCAACAAAGGCGCTGGCCACCGTGTCTGGAATGATGGCCGTCAGGAACCCGACAATGGTGGTCTCGTGGGCCTTGGCCGCAAAGTCCGCGACCTTGGTCGTGTCGAGGCTGGCCGGATCAATATTCATCCCTGCGCCGGGCTGAACCAGATTGGCCACAATCAGACCGACGATCAGGGCCAGGGTCGAGAAGGTGAAGAAATAGGCAAAGGCCTTGGCCGTGGCCCGGCCAAAGGTCTTCAGATCGCTCATCCCGGCAATGCCCGTGACGATGGTTAGGAAAATGACCGGCCCGATCACCATCTTGACGAGCTTGATGAAGGCATCCCCCAGCGGCTTGAGCGACTCGCCCAAGGTTGGGTTGAAGTGCCCGATCAGGGCCCCCGCTGTGATCGCGATCAGAACCTGAAAATAGAGATGGCTGTACCAAGGGCTCTTGCTCGCCCCATCCGTTGTCGTCTCTGCCGTTGTCATTGTCCGCCCCGATTTGATCTGGCCCGCACGATTGCTGGGTCAGGGGCGTTAGGCAAGCCTACATGCCTAAGAACATGGCGGTGACGGCTGGTGGCGACCACCAACATCGCTGCCATGATCGGCACGGAAATGACGCCATTGACCACGGCGCTCCAATAGAGGGCCTCAGTCGGGTCGATGGGACTGAAGCCTAGCGCCACGCCTAAGATCAGGGCCGCGTGACGATTGGGAAGTCCCCACCGCCCTTGTCGAACAGTTCGGTCAGCTTACCAAAGGCGCGCATATCGCCGTTAATCTTGGCCTTGCCGGTCATCACTGCAGAGGCCAGCGACGTGCCCGTCAGGATGCTTTGCAAGAACAGCGGGCGGGCCACGGTCAAGGTCGCATCGACCGGTCCCGGTGCCGCGCCCGGTTCAGCGATCAGGACGCCATTGCGTACGCGGATATAGACGCTTTCATTGCGGTCCGGGAACACCATGGCCAGCTTCAGATTGACGCCTTCAGCCTTTGCTGCATCGAGCCGCACGGACAGAAGATCAAACAGCATGGCGGTCGGCAGATTGGCCACCAAGTCGTTGGACATGGGTATGGTCGCCGATTTTTGCACGCCCTTGCGCAGTTCGGTCGCACCCATCAGATAGATGTTACGGCCCAGCGAGCTTTCCTGCTGATAGCCCAACTGATCATAGGCGCTGGCCAGCATCTCGCGGGCAGTAACATTGGCGCTATCGCCCATCACCACATTGTTCAGCAAGGTCGCGGCCCAGCTATAGTCACCCTTGTCGATCGAGAGCTTGGCGAGGGCCATAACCTTGTCGGCCCCGCCCATGGCCGCGACATAGCGCTTGCCCTCTTCGGCCGGCGGCAGATCGGCAAGGTGAACCGGATTGCCATCGTACCAGCCCATATAGCGCTGATAGACGGCGCGGCTGTTGAACCGCATGGTCCCGTAATAACCCCTATTGTACCAGCTATCGTTCAGCGCCTTGGGCAGGACGACCTTGGCCGCGATCTCTTCACCGGTCAGGCCCTGGTTCATCAGACGCACCGACTGATCGTGCAGGTACTTGTAGGCGTCACGGTGATTTTCCAAAAAGCCATTGACCTCGGCCTTACCAAAGCGCGGCCAGCCGTGGCTGGTAAACATGATATCGGTATTGCCCCCATAGAGCCGCACCGACTCCGTCAGATAATCAGCCCAAGCCTTTGCATCGCGCACCAAGGCCCCACGCGGGGTCAAGACATTGTGCATGGTCACATTGGCATTTTCGGCCATGGCGAGAATTTTCAGATCGGGCAGAAAGAGGTTCATCTCAGCAGGGGCTTCGGTGCCCGGCGTGATCTGGAACTGGACCCGCACCCCATCAAGGACCATCTCTTCGCCGGTCTTGGTGATCGAGACTGTGGGCGCGATTAGGGTGATCGTGCCCTTAGAGACCGCCAGTCCAATGCCATTGCCCATCTGACCTCCAGGGCCAGGCGCTAGAAAATAGCCGAACTGATAGGTGGCGCGGCGGTTCATCGCGGTTCCGGCAATGATATTTTCCGAAACCGCATGCTCCATAAAGCCTTGCGGGGCGATGACCTGAACCTTGCCGTCATCGACATCCTTCTGATCGATCATGCCCTTGACGCCGCCGAAATGGTCGCCGTGGCTGTGGGTATAGATCATGGCCACGATGGGTCGGGTGCCGAGCTTTTCATTGACCAGTTCGAGCGCCGCCTTGGCCACCTCGGCGCTGGTCAGCGGGTCAATGACGATCCATCCGGTCTTGCCCTTGATGAAGGTGACGTTGGAAATGTCGAAGCCGCGCACCTGCCAGATGGTGTCGGAGACTTGGAACAGGCCCGACTTGGCCAGCACCTGATCGTGACGCCAAAGGCTCGGATTGACCGTATCGGGCGCGTCACCCTTGACGAATTCATAGGCGTTCAGGTCCCAGACCACCGTGCCATCGGCGCGCTTGATGATCGGGTCGGTGCGCGTGCCGAGGTAGCCGCGTGAGGCAAAGTCAAAATCCTGTCGATCCGCAAAGGGCAAGGTCTTGGCCAGCGCACTCTGGGCCGCCTTGGTGGCCGAAGAGGCCGGATCGCCCGCATGGGCCGGAACGGCGGCCAGGGTGGCCATGGCCACCATGCTCATCAGGGTCTTACGAAACATCATCTCAGGTTCCATTCGATCGTTCGGCTCATGCCGATGGGTGCTCAAAAATTGACAGGTCGTCTGCAGGCCATCTTGTGCAGATGGCCTAGAGGGCCTTGTCCATGCCCGGCAGGATCAGGGGCGGGCGATCGCCGCCCATCTGCTCTTGGCTTTCAATGTCGACATCAAAGGTGACGAGGAAGCGCGAGATCATGAAATAGTAGCCGCAGGTGAGGACCAACTCTTGCAGGGGTCGAAGGCCGATAAGCTCCATCATCCGATTGAACTGCTCATCGCTGGGCCGACCGAGTGCCAGTACGGTCTCGACCATGGCGCAGACCGCCTGTTCCAGCGGCGTCAAGGCGGCCATATCGCCTGCAATCACGGCATCAATGCGCTCATCGGCGATCCTGTAGGCCTGTGCAATACGGCGATGTTGATAGACCTCATAGGCCGATCCGGTAAGGACCCCGACCCGCAGGATCACGATCTCGCGCAGCCATGGATCAAGTTCTGTATGCGAGAGAAGCTGATTACCGAGCTTGGTCACGCCATCGACCAGATCGCCGCTATGGGCCAGCATGGCAAACAGGTTGAGCGGCGGCAGCTTGTCCATCGCCGCCTTGGCCCGACCCTCGAGCTTTGAGCGATCAAAATAGGGTACGCGCGCCATCAGCATCCTCCGTGGGCACCCGTTTTGGATGGCGGGCTTAGAGGTCTACTGTTTCAGATTTTGACGCCGCTGGCCATGGGGCCTCAGGCGCAAAGACGCTCAGATTGGGGCGTGACAAGCGGGGCAAAGGGGTCGGGAAAGATGGCATTAACGGCACTCATCTTGGCAAGGCCGCAACAGCAGCAGCGGCGCGGCCGGTGATCTCGCCCCAGTTTCCCGCACGGATCAGGTCCAGCGACGCAATCCAGGTCCCGCCAACGCAAAGTACATTCGGCTCCGCCAGATAGGCTGCGGCATTGTCCAAACTGACCCCGCCGGTGGGACAGAACATGGCCTCGCTGAGCGGTCCTGCCAGCGCCCGAAGCATGGGCACGCCGCCCACAATCGAGGCGGGGAACAGTTTCATGGTGGTCAGACCGGCGGCTAAAACGGCCATCACTTCGGACGCTGTGGCCACGCCGGGTACGAAGGGAATGGGCGAGGCCTTAGCGGCGGCCAGTAGGTCGGGCGTTGATCCCGGCGATAGGGCAAAGCTTGCGCCCGCCCCGGCCACCGCATGCAGATCCCCAGGCGACAGTACCGTTCCGGCCCCCACCGCCATCTGCGGCACGTGGCGGGCGATGGCCTCAATTCCGGGCAATCCGGCGGGGGTGCGCAAGGTCACCTCAATCGCGGTAAGGCCCCCTTCGAGCAGGGCATGGGCCAAAGGCACCGCCTGATCGGCCGT
>CANKPO010000113.1 GCA_947484535.1 Caulobacteraceae bacterium | reverse complement strand
CCAGACAGACTGGCGCATGGGCCGCGCGCGCCCATCAAACCTTGGAAGGACCTGTCTCATGGCTAAGGGCCAAAAGAAGAGCAACAAAGAGGTGCGCAAGCCCAAGACCGAAAAGCCAAAGGAACTGGCCGCTCAACCCTCGTTCCTGACCCCGCCCTCTAAGAAGAAATAGTCCATGGCGGTCGAAACGGTCCACATCGTCCAAGCCTATGTCGCCGGACGCGGCAAGGGCCTGAAGGCCGAACCGGCTGTGGGCTGCAAGGACGCCGAAGAGGCGCGGCGCAAGGCTGAACGGCTCTCAACCCTTCGTCTCGGCGTCGTGGCCTACTCGGTATCTGCGGACACCGAGATGGGCGATTATGACGAAAACCCCACCATCCTGTTCAAATCCGGGCAATTACCACCGCCCTTTGACGAAGCATGAGCTTGGCGAAAGGCGATAAGATCGCTTAGGGTACGAAGCGAGACCGCGTCCAACGCGGCAGACAAAAGGGAACCGGTTATGGACGCAGCGATCACGACGGCTTTTGAGCAGGCGGTGAACCGCGATCTGGGCTTTGATGAGGTTCGGGCCCTGGCCCAATCGATCAAGGCTGGAACCGGCGAGCCGCGCGAACTCGCCGCCGCCTTTGCCCGGGCGGCCTTCCTGACGCCAGAGACCTTAGCCCGCACCTATGATGCCGCCGCCGAGGGCTGGCTTGGCGAGGCGGTCAATGGCCCCGCGATCGATATTCCGGTCCTCGAAGCCGCCGATCCGGCCAAGCTCGCAGACCTTTGGACCGCCCTTTGGTCCTTTGCCGATGACAGCGCAGCGGGGGCCATGAGCGGCGCCCTGGAGGTCACGACCCGGACGGCGGGCCTTTCGGCCCTGCTGCCGCCCGAGCATGGCCCGCGCCTTGGTCAATCCTATCTGACCTATCCGATGGTACGCGAAAGCGCCGCCAAGGGCCTGCCGCCGCGCTTTGATCTGGAGACGCTCAAGGCCTGTCCCGCGAACTCCCTCGGCCGCGCCTTCTATGACCAGATCATCGACAATAGTTTCGATCTGGAAGTGCTGGACCGCGATGTCCTAGGCTTAGCCAACCTGCCCGCGCCGCATGACTTCATCAATACGCGGATGCTGCAGTCCCACGACCTGATCCACCTGCTCGCGGGCTATGAGGTGACGAGCCTGCATGAGGTCGGGATTTCCGGCTTCCAACTCGCCCAGTGCGGCCATGGCTATTCGGCGGTCTTCCTCGCGGTCGTGTCGATCAACACCTCGCTGACCCCCAATCCCGGGGCCTTCTCGTTCCTGATGGACATTATCTTGGCCGGATGGACCCATGGTCGCCGCGCGCCGTCGCTGGTTTCCCTGCCGTGGGAAGAGGTCTGGCACCTGTCGATGGACGAGATCCGCCAGTCCATCGGCCTTAAGCCGTTCGACAGTCCCTATCCTGCAGACATTATCGAACAGCTCCGCGCCGCGGCCTAATCGTCGATCCGTCTGCCATAGACCACTGGCGGGCAAGGCAATTTGGTGCCAGTCTACTGCCGCAACCTCGACAAACAGGGGTGGGTCTATCGTAGGCCATTTGGGGGGAAGATGAGTAACCAAGAGACCGACACGGCGCCGCGCGTCAGTGCCTATAGCTACGGTGTCGTGATCCTGTTGATGGTGGTCTACACCTTCAATTTCCTCGACCGCCAGCTCCTGTCGATCCTGTCAGAGCCGATCCGTGAGGAACTGAACCTCAGCTATACCCAGATGGGCATGCTGACCGGCCTATCCTTTGCGCTGTTCTATACCACTTTCGGCATCCCTCTGGCCTGGCTGGCGGACCGGACCCATCGGGTTCGACTCATTGCCGTGGCCCTGACCACTTGGAGCCTGTTCTCCATGGCCTGTGGCATGGCCACCAACTTTGTCACTCTGGCCCTTGCGCGCATTGGCGTTGGCATTGGCGAAGCAGGGGGGTCGCCGCCCTCCTATTCGCTGATCTCCGACTATTTCCCGCCAGACAAGCGCGGCGGCGCCTTGGCCATCTATGCCTTGGGCGTTCCGTTCGGTACCGCTCTTGGATCGGCAGCAGGGGCGCAGATTGCGGCCCTCTATGGCTGGCGAACCGCTTTCTTGGCCGTCGGTATTCCAGGCGTTCTGCTGGCCATTGCCCTCGTACTGATCGTTCGCGAGCCTAAGCGAGGGCGCATGGATGTCATGGCTGAAGGCAAGACCGAGCATGAGCCTAGCGTGCCCCTCGCCGCCTCGATTGCGGCCTTCTTCCGCAATCCGACCCTGGTCATGACGGCGGTCGCTGCCGGTCTGACGGCCTTTGTCGGCTATGCCATCTTGAACACTGTGCCCGCCTATCTGATCAGCAATCGGAACATGACCCTGTCCGAAATTGCCATCTGGTGGAGCGCGCTAAACGCCCTCGGCGGCGGGATCGGGACCTTTGCCAGCGGCTGGATTGTTGATCGGTTGGCCAAGTTGAACCGGGCCGCCTATGCGCTGGTGCCTGCAGCCGCCTTCGTGGTCAGCCTGCCCTTCTATATTGGGTTCCTGATGGCCCCGACCTGGCAGCTTGGCATGATCTTCCTGATCATCCCGGTCATCATGGGAACGGTCTATCTGGCCCCCGCCATTACGGTTGTGCAGAACGCTGTTCAGCCTGCCCAGCGCGGGACCGCCGGCGCGATCTTGCTGTTCTTGCTAAACCTGATCGGTCTGGGCGGCGGTCCGCTCTATGTCGGTCTGGTCGCCGATCACTTTGAGCCTGAGCATGGGGTCCAAGCCCTGCAATATGGCCTCATGGCGCTGGTGCCATTCTATATCATCACCGTCTTTGCCCACATGGTCTCAGCCCGCCTGATCACCAAGGACAGCAACCTCGCCGCCCAACTGGGCACCAAGGCCTAGCCCCTTCTCCCTTCCCCCCTCTGAGGGGGAAGGGTTAGGGATGGGGGGGCTTACATCCACGGACCCTGCCAATCGTCCGCAACAGACGAACAGACATTGCAAAGTCACCGACCGCTGCACCCCCATCCCCGGCCCTTCCCCCTTAAGGGAGAAGGGGGAAGGAAGAGGGAGAAGAGAGGCTTTCGGTTTAGATCAGGTCGCCGCCAGCGGCAGACGCCGTGGTGCCGAACTTCTGATAGGCGCGGATGACATTGCGGCCCACGGTCCAGCGGTGGACCTCGTCGGGTCCATCGACCAAGCGCTGCGAGCGGATGTGGGTGTACCAGCGGGCCAGCGGCGTATCGTGGCTATAGCCCAGCGCGCCATGAAGCTGGATGGCCGTATCGACCACCTTGTGCACCATATGGGCGAGGAACACCTTGGCGATGGAGTTTTCCTGCCGCAGGTCCATGCCCTTTTCAGCCTTATAGGCAATATGGAGCAGCATCAGGCGAGCCATATAGAGCTCGCTGGCGCAGTCAGCCAACATCCACTGAACGCCCTGGCGGTCGGAAAGGAGGCTGCCGAAGGTCGAGCGCTGGGTGACGTGAGCCGCCGCAAGGTCAAGAGCCCGCTGGGCCATGGCGACATTGTGCATGCCGTGACGCAGGCGCCCATAGGCCAGACGGTGCTGACCCATATTGAAGCCATTACCCTCGCCGCCGAGCAGGTTTTCCTCGGGCACGATGAGGTTCTTGATCTCGATCTCAGAGTGACCACCGCCCATGATCGAGGTCAGCGGGCCATGCGCGGCCATAGTCGGAATATCGCGAATGATGCGATAGCCGGGATTGGGCAGCTCAACAATGAAGGTCGAATAGCGCTGATGGCGCGGGGCCTCGGGATTGGTCAGGGCCATGACCACGGCAATATCCGCCGCCGTCGCCGCTGACGAGAACCACTTTTCACCATTGAGGACATAGTTGCCCTTGCCGTCCTTGACCGCCGTGGTTTGCATACCGGTTGCATCGGCACCGGCAGCCTTTTCGGTCATCGAATAGCAGACCCGCTTGTCGCCATTGAACAGCGGCTTGAGGTACTTTTCTTTCTGAAAGGGCGTGCCGTGGGCCAGAAGGGTCAGCATGGTCGCATCATCTGGACCTTGGCTGTTCATGGACAGGGCGCCGAGATGGCTCTCACCCAGTTCCATCTGCACCAGGGCATTGGCCAGAGGGCCCAGGCCCATGCCGCCATCGGCGAGCGGAATGAAGGGAAGCCACAGCCCCTGGGCGCGCGCCTTGGCCCGCAGTTCTTTCAACAGGCTCTTATAGTCAGCACCCGCTGCTAGGCGTTCTTCGGCTGGAATACACTCATCATGGACCCACTGGCGGACCCGCTCACGAACGGCCTTAGCATCTTCTGGAATTTCGAAATCAATCGACATGTTTCATCTCCCGACGAACCGGCGACCGATTGTTGATACTCGGCCTCATTGCGGTTGGTTCAGACTCCATCGTGCCCCCGACATGAGGCGCGGTAAAGCCTGTCCCTGCGGTATGTGACCCTTTGTTAGGGTCGCTTGAAGATGGTTTGGCCCTCTTTGATCGTTTCAACGACCTTGATGTCCTTGATCGCCATGGGCGCGACCTTGAGCGGGTCCTGATCGAGGATGATCAGATCGGCCAGCTTGCCCGGCGTGATCGATCCCTTCTGGGCCTGCTCGCCATATTGGTAGGCCGCGTTGAGGGTCACGGCCTTGATCGCCTCCATCACCGAAATCCGCTCCTTCGGTCCGACCACGACGCCAGAGCGACTGACCCGATTCACCGCCGTCCAGATCGCCGTCAGGTGATTGGGGGGCAGGACCGGAGCATCCGTATGGATGGTGAACCTCATCCCCTTGGACAGGGCATAGCCGGTCGGGCTCATACCGAAGGCCCGCTTTTGACCGACGGTCTCGTTGATGTGCCAGTCCCCCCAAAAGAAGGTGTGCTCGGTAAAGAAGCTCGGAATGATCCCAAGGGCGGCCATCCTGTCCACCTGATCATGGCGGATCATCTGGGCGTGGATCATCACCGGATGGATGTCACTCTTGCCATATTGCGCCTGCGCCTTGGCCACGGAGGCGAGCATGGTATCAGCAGCCGCATCTCCATTGGCATGGAACAGAACCTGGACCTTGCATCGCGCACCAGCGGCAAACCACTGATCCGCAGCGGCGGTCGTCGCAACAGGATAGCCGCGATAATCATCGGGCAAGCCGTGCGGCGGATGGACATAGGGCGCGGTCAGATAGGCCGTCTTACCCTGTGGCGAACCATCGCCGGTAAGCTTAACCCCGCCGATGCGCAAGCGGTTTTGATAGGCCCCTATGGCCAAGGGATCCCCCTGATTGGGGACGATCATCGGCTTGCCACCCTCGCAGGTCAGGTCTTTCAGGCCATCCCAACGCGCATAGGAGACAACATCGAGGATCAGGGCCTTGCGACTGGCTGCCGCCTGCAACAGGGCTGTGTCACCCGTGCTGGCGATCCCCTCTTGGGCGGTCGTAATGCCAAGGCTGGCATAGTAGGCCTG
>CANKPO010000112.1 GCA_947484535.1 Caulobacteraceae bacterium | reverse complement strand
GTGTTGAACTGAGCGAGTGTCGCGCGACGAAGGAAGTTGTTGCGGTTCTCATTGTAGTTGAACATCAGGCTCATAAAGTCGCCATTGCTCAGCTCTTGATAGAGGCGGCCGTTGAGCTGTGTCTTGTCGATGCCGCCAGGGCCCATGAACAGGTCGTTGGTCGCCTTAGCGGCTGTGAAGTAGGCGGTCGTGCCGAATGGGCCAATAGCGCCGGTGTCAACCCGCGCAAAAACGCGGCGGAAATTCTCGGTACCGCCCTGAAGGGTGATCGCCGCGCCCATATCTTGCTTAGGCTTGGACGAAACGTAGTTGATCGTGCCACCGGCTGCGGCTGCGGTTGGGCTATCGACGTCGGTGGTGCCGAGGTTGACGGTCACGCGGTCGACCAGTTCGGAGTCCAGTTGCTGGTTCGAATAGATCGCATAGTTGCCGGTGTCGTTCAACGGAATGCCGTCTTGCAACAGGGCGATACGCTGCGAGTCAAAGCCGCGCAGGGTGATGTCACCACCGGCCGAACCGTAGGCATCATTGTTGGTGAAGTTGACGCCGGGAAGCAGGTTGATCGCGTCCAGAACGGTCTGGCCGGGGATCTGGGTGGCGATGAATTCTTGGTCGATGGAAGAGCGCGACTTGGCGGCGGTCTCGGCGATCACTTGACCGACGACCTTGGGGCCGCGCTGGCCCTTGACCACCAGTTCTTGAACTTCAGCGGCCTGGGTCCCGGTGGACTGCGCAAAGGCTGCGGAATAGGCAAAAAGGCTGCCGACCAAAACCGGCACGGCGATAGCTGCACGAAGGCGCAACGCATTAGTCGATGTCATGAAAGTTCCCCTGATCATGCCCAAGCGCGACGTCAGCCAAACAGGCGTCGCAACACTGGAGGCGTGTAGTCTTCATCTGATAATTATCAATGACGGATTAATGACAAGGAAGTGGCAAAGCGATCAAAGCTTACTCAGCGTGACATTTTTGCCCTTATTTAGGCGCTTAGTGGCACTTTTCAGTCACTTGGGGCCAGCCGCAGCACCCCAAACCGCCCTCAGCCGTGAGTCGCGACCACAGCCCTGCCGGTAAACATTGTAGCGCAAGGGATTCTTCTCGGCATAGTCCTGATGATAGCCCTCGGCGCGCCAAAAGGGTGCTGCATCGCGAATCGGGGTCACGGCCCGGCCCTTGAGCGGACCGGCTTGGATGCGGGCCAGCGAGGCCTCGGCCGCCTTGCGTTGAGCCGCGTCCTTAACGAATACCGCCGTGCGATAGGATGGCCCCCGGTCGCAGAACTGTCCGCCGCCGTCGGTCGGATCAACAAGCAGCCAGAACCGATCAATGAGCTGGCCATAGCTGATCTTGCTCGGGTCAAAGAGGACCTTGACGGCTTCATAGTGGCCGGTGGTCTCAGAGGACACCTGCTGATAGGTCGGATTAGGCTCCTTGCCGCCCGTATAGCCAGACTCCACCGAAATCACACCGGGAATGGCGTCCAAGTCGTGCTCGACACACCAAAAACAGCCCCCTGCAAAGATTGCGGTTTCGGTGGCAGGGGCGGCATGGCCCTTGCCCCCTATGCCAAGGCCAAGACAGAGGGTGACGAGCGCCGCAGCAAGGGTGAACTTTTTCATAGGCCTAGAGTTGTACCATTTACAGAAATTTACAAGCCCAAGCCGTCGGGACAGAACGGCTTGCTCCGCGCCGCTGAGCCTGTAGATTTGGGCCATGAGCAATAGAACAGACTCTCCCAAGCCCGGCGAACGCGGGCGGTTCGACTGGTCGCCCCACGCCCAGGCCCTCGGCTTTGAATTTGTATCATCCGAGAAGGCGTGGGCGACGCTCAAGCTGCCCTTTCGCGAAGACCTGGTCGGTGATCCGGATTCGGGCGTCATAGCGGGCGGCGCGGTCACGGCTTTGCTCGACCATGTGTGCGGCCACGCGGTGATGATGGCCATAGACTTTATGACCCCTATCGCGACCCTCGACCTGCGCATCGACTATATGCGCGCCGCAGAGCCGGGCCTTGGCGTCTTTGCCGAAGCCCATTGCTATAAGGTCACCCGCTCCATCGCCTTTGTCCGCGCCAGCGCTTGGGACAAGGACAAGGGTGATCCCGTCGCCACGGCCCAGGCCGCCTTCATGATCAATTCGGATTCAGGGCGTCGCGGCTCTGGCCATCCGCCAGAGGCCACTTCAGGTCAGGCGGGCGCAAGATGAGCGACGCCGCCGAACAGTTAGACGCCCTCCTGAGCCGAATTCCCTATGCGCGCTATCTGGGCATGCGGGCCGAATTGGCAGGCGACGAGATGACCGCCATCTTGCCCTTTGCCACCCACCTGATCGGCAATCCCACCCTGCCGGCTATCCATGGCGGGGTTTTGGGGGCCTTTATGGAGATGACGGCGCTGGCCCAGATCTCGATCATGCAAGGCCTGACCCGTCAGCCACGGCCCATCGACATATCGGTGGAATATCTGCGTCCAGCCCGCCCTTTGACCACCTATGCCCGCGCTGAGATCCGAAAGATCGGTCGCCGGATCGCCAATGTCCATGTCGAGGCTTGGCAAGAGACGCGGGCCAATCCCATCACCCTGCTGCGCGGCCATTTCCTCTTGTCGCCCAAGGAGGAGATCTAATGTCCATCGACCTAAGCCCGATTGGATTTGTTCGTGGCGGCCGGTCAGAGGCAACCGACGATGACTGGGGATCGGTCAGGGCGCGGATCGAACTGGACCCAACCCGCTTTGCTCCCGATGCACTCGAAGGACTGAGCACCTTTTCTCACGCCGAGATCATTTTTCATTTCAATCTCGTCCCCGAGACGAAGATCGTCGCAGGGGCACGCCATCCTCGCGGACAGACCGACTGGCCCAAGGTCGGCATCTTTGCCCAGCGCGGCAAGAACCGTCCCAATCGGTTGGGCGTCAGTGTCTGCACAATCATAGGGGTCAAGGGCCTTTGCCTAGAGGTTCAGGGCCTAGACGCGATCGATGGCACTCCCGTTCTGGACATCAAGCCGGTCCTAAAGGGCTTTCTTCCGCGCGGGGACATTGTTGAGCCTGATTGGGCCGGCGAAATCATGGCCCAATATTGGTAGACGCACCTTCTGCCCAGTCCCATCGACCTCGCCCTAGCGGGACTGCGCTCTCATCCGGGTCAGACTTTCTAACCGCACCGCCTCGATCCCCTCGCGAACATAGGCGCGCAGGATCAGTTCGGGGATCGGCAGGACGCCCGTCAGATAGCCAACATAGACAATATGGGTGGCCGCGCCGCCATTGATGGAGGTCAAGCGCCACTCGCCATCCAGCCTCTGCCCATCCGGTTTAGCCTTTTGATAGCGCAGCCGCGCCAGCGGCTCATAGTCCGACCGAACCACATTGCGCAGGACCAGCGGGAACCAAGGCAGCTTGACCCTGTGTTCGCGGATATCCCAAAGGCCCCCACGATCCTGTTCGAGGACCCTGCAGCTTTTCATACCCGGCACATGCTGAGCCGCCGTGTCGCAATCGACCAACACCGCCCAAACGACCGAAACAGGCGCAGCAATATCGAACTCGGCCCGCAGGCCGTGGCTGCCATCGCGGGCATCACGCACTAGCGTAAGGTCCAGCCTCTCAGCCGCCACCACCACTTGGGCCGAGGCCTCAGTTGGGCCCCAAGCTACGAAGGCTAGGAGGGCCACGAAGGTCACGACCAGAATCGCAAGCCTCACAAAACGCCCTAAGACCTCCAAAACTCACCCCCGCGGCATCACAGCAGTCTAGACTGCCCATTTCCCATCCAGATTCCACAGAAATTTCAAAATAACACGGCTCGGCCCATCACCCCCTTGCAAATGATATATTATAACATAAAGAAGACTGACAGTTTGGAGTGTGACTATGGCGATCTTGATCCGCAACCTGCTGTTGGCCTCATCGGCAGCGCTCGGCTTGATGCACGGGGTTAGCTACGCCGCTGACGCTGCCCCAGCCAAATCCGATGAACAGGCGGAAGTGATCATCACCGCCGCCCCCTATGCTGTGTCGCTACAAACCTTGACCACCAGCGTCAATATCATCAGCCGTGATGATCTAGACCTGGCGACGCCTGCGGGATTGGGCGATGTTTTGAACGGTCTATCCGGGGTCCGTTCGACCTTCTTTGGACCGGGGGCCAGCCGCCCAGTCATTCGCGGCCTGTCTGGCCCGCGTGTGATGATCTTGCAAAATGGCGTGGGTCTGGTCGATGCCAGTTCGGTCTCGCCCGATCATGCTGTGGCCTCCGATCCGGGCGAAGCCACCCGCATCGAGGTGCTGCGCGGTCCATCAACCCTGGCCTATGGCGGCTCGGGCATTGGCGGGGTGGTCAATATAATCGACGACCGAGTGCCCAGCACCAAGCCGCAGTCTCCCATCGAAGGGCGCCTCTCGGGCTCCTATGAAACCGGCAATGAAGGCCGTTCAGTGTCTGGTTCGATCAAGACCAGTGCTGGTCCTATCGTGTTCGTAGCCGACATGGTGACCCGCCGCTCCAGCGACTATGAGGTCCCGTCCAATCCCGTTTCCGACCGTCTCGCCAAAAAGGACGACTTGACCGCGGCCACTGACCGCAAGGTCCTGAACAGCAGCGTTGAGCTGGATGCCTATGGTGCGGGCGCCTCCTATATCGGCGAGCGCGGTTATATTGGCGCCTCGGTCAAGCGCACCGATACGACCTATGGCGTGCCCTTCCCTCAGATCACAGCCTCTATCGATCCGGCTGACGAAGGTCCGGTGGGACTGCATCTGAAACAGACGCGGCTAGATGTGCGCGGCGCGCACGCGCTTGATCTGGAAACCTTCAGCAAGATCCAATTTTCCATCGGTCACGCCGACTATGAGCATGCTGAAATTATCATCAATGATGGCGCAGTCGGAACGCGCTTCGCGTCTAAGGGCACGGAAGCTCGGTTCGAGGTCGTCCATCGCGAGCATGAGGGTCACAAGGGGGCCATTGGCCTCCAGGCGCTGACGCGAGACTTCCAAGCCATTGGTGACGAGGCCTTTGTGCCGCCTGTGGAGGTGTCTGAACTTGGCCTCTTTACCCTTCAGCGCTTTGACCAAGGGGTCTGGGGCGTCGATTTGGGCGCGCGACTGGATCAGCGCAAACTCACAGCAGACCTGGTGGGGCGGCTAACCAGCGACGCCGCCGCATCTGGCGGTCTGAACTGGTCCAAGACTAAACCCGCACAAAGTTTCACCAATGTCTCTGCCTCGGCAGGTCTGTTCTGGAAGCCGAACGATCAGTTTTTCTACGCCCTATCCCTCGCCCGCAATGGCCGCGCGCCGTCTGAGGTCGAGCTCTTTGCCGACGGCCCCCATGGCGGCACAGGGACCTATGAAATCGGCAATCCGAGCTTCGACTCCGAGATCGTTACCTCCATCGAAGCCACTCTGCGCTACACAACCGGCCGCGCCCGCCTTGAGGGCCATCTTTACCGCGCCCATTATGAGGGCTTCAT
>CANKPO010000111.1 GCA_947484535.1 Caulobacteraceae bacterium | reverse complement strand
GCGCGGCATGGAGCGGGCCAGCGCCGACTATATGGGCATGCTCGCGACCGTGATGAACGCGCTGGCCATGCAAAATGCCTTGGAAAAGTTGGGCGTCGATGTGCGCGTCCAGTCGGCCATTCCGATGGCGACGGTCTGCGAGCCCTATATCCGCCGCCGTGCGGTTCGCCACTTGGAAAAGGGGCGGGTGGTGATCTTTGCCGCCGGGACCGGCAACCCCTTCTTTACGACCGACACCGCCGCTGCTCTGCGCGCGGCTGAGATGGGCTGTGACGCCCTCTTTAAGGGCACCAGCGTTGACGGCGTCTATACCGCCGATCCCAAGAAGGATCCCAATGCGGTACGGTATGATCAACTGAGTTATCTTGAGGTTCTGGCCCAAGACCTTAAGGTCATGGATGCCTCGGCCATCGCCCTGATGCGTGACAATGCCATTCCCATCGTGGTCTTCTCGATCCGCGAGCAGGGGGCATTTTTGAACGTTCTGACGGGTGATGGTGTGCATACGGTCATCTCCTGACCGGTCAAGCCATCGACGGTTTGGTTTAAGATTGGATAGACAATGGCAGCAGCAGAAAAACCGGTACTTTCTCGTTACCGCGATCGCATGGACAAGTCGGTTCTGGCTCTGAAAGAAGAGTTTTCAGGCCTTCGTACAGGCCGAGCCTCAGCGGGCCTGTTGGATCAGGTGATGGTCCAGGCCTATGGCGCAACGGTGCCCATCAGCCAGGTTGGCGCGGTCAGCGTTCCCGATCCGCGCTCGATCACCGTCAGCATCTGGGATAAGGGTGTTGTCGTCTCGGTCGAGAAGGCTATTCGCGCTGCAGGCCTTGGGCTGAACCCTGTGGTCGAGGGCATGACGCTGCGCATTCCTGTGCCGCCCCTGACCGAAGAACGGCGCCGTGATTTGGCCAAACTGGCAGGCAAATATGCCGAGCAACAGAAGATCGCGATCCGCAATGTCCGCCGCGACGCCATGGATGACCTGAAAAAGGCTCAAAAGGACACGGTTATCACCGAGGACGAGCTGAAGCGTATGGGCGAAGAGGTGCAAGGCTTCACCGATCAAGCCATCAAGAAGGTGGACGAGACCTTGAAAACCAAAGAACAAGAGATCATGCAGGTCTAGAGACCCGTCGGTCTTTCGAGACCGTACAACTGAGGTTCAATTGATGGCGCCGTCATCCGGCTCGACTGTGGGACAACCGACCGGAACGGCCTGCGCCGCGCCGTCGCTGCATGTCGCCATAATCATGGATGGCAATGGCCGTTGGGCCAAGGCGCGGGGCCTGCCGCGTACGTTGGGCCATCGAGCAGGGGTCAAGGCGCTTCAGCGCACGGTTGAGGCGGCACCTGGTCTTGGGATCAGTTGCCTGACCGTCTTTGGCTTTTCCACCGAGAACTGGCGCCGGCCTGCGGGCGAGGTTGCCGAGCTGATGGGTCTGCTCAAGAGCTATGTCGATAGTGATCTGGACCGGCTTCACCGCGAGGGGGTCAAGGTTCGGGTGCTGGGCCGCCGTGATGGCCTTCGCAAAGATCTGCTCGAGACCATCGAGCGGGCTGAGCGCTTGACGGTCGCAAATGATCGGTTCCTGTTGCAGGTGGCCTTCAACTATGGCGGTCAGGCCGACATTACCGATGCCGCGCGCCGGTTCGCCGCCGATGTGAAGGCTGGCGTCGCCGATCTTGCTGATCTGGATGAGGCGACCTTTGGTCGTTATCTGTCTACGGCCTCTGGCCCCGCGCCGGATCTGATTGTTCGCACCAGTGGTGAGCGGCGCCTGTCCAATTTCCTGCTCTGGGAGTCGGCCTATGCTGAACTGGTGTTCCAAGAGGTCCTTTGGCCCGACTATGGCGAAGAGGCCCTGAAGGCGGCTATCGCTGAATATCGGACGCGGGATCGCCGGTTTGGGGGAGTTGAGGTCAATGACGTCCTCGCCGCCGGTTAAGGCCTTTGATTGGTCCAATCTTGGCCTGAGGGTCATTTCCGCCGCGATTCTGATTCCGATGGTCGTCGTCGCGATCTGGACGGGTGGATGGCTGTTCTTGTTGATGACCGCCGTTGCGGTCGCGCTATTGGCCAATGAATGGGGCCAACTCTGCGCCTCTAAGGCATCAGCCCGCATGTCGATCGTCATTGCGGCAGCGGTATTGGCGCCCACCTTCTATGCCCATTGGGGATATTTCACCGACGCGGCCATCGCGTTGGTCTTAGGAACCGTCGTCGCCGCAATCGCGGCTCTGGCATTGAAGGAGCGGCCCGGGGACTGCGCCTACGGGGTGTTCTATATCGGCCTTCCGGTTCTTGCCCTGACCTGGCTGCGCACTACGCCCCAAGGCCTGACCTGGACCATCGCCCTGTTCGCCGTCACCTGGTCGGCGGATATCGTCGCCTATGCGGTCGGCAATGTCGTGAAGGGGCCGAAACTTTGGCCGAAGTTTTCTCCGAACAAGACCTGGTCTGGCTTTGTCGGCGGGCTCGTCGGGGCTGTCGTGGCCGCTGTAGTCGTCGCTGTCCTGTCCAAGTTGAAGATCTCTATCGGGGCTGCTGCCGCCGTTGGCCTGGTTGGCGGCCTTGCCACAATGACCGGAGATCTGTGGGAATCGATTCTTAAGCGGCGGTATGGCGTAAAAGATAGTGGCGACCTGATCCCGGGCCATGGCGGAATTTTGGACCGGGTGGACGGTCTGATGTTTGCGGCAGTGATTGTCGCAGGCGCGCGTTTGATCGCCTTTATCGGATTTCCATTTTGACCCTGAGGCGGACGGTTACCCTGTTGGGATCTACGGGGTCCATTGGCGTCTCGACCCTTGATCTGTTCGAGCAGGCGACGGCCCATGGCTCGGCCGAGGTCGAGGTCATCGCCCTGACGGCTGGTCGAAACGTCAAGCTTTTGATCGAGCAATGTCTTAAATGGCGACCACAATTTGCCGTTATTGCTAATGAAATAGAGTTACCGGTCTTGCGCGATGGCCTTGCGGGCACGGGCATTCGCTGTGGGGCAGGGGCCTTAGCCGTTGTTGAGGCAGCAGCGATGGAGGCCCAGTGGGTCATGTCAGCCATCGTGGGGTTTGCCGGTCTGGCGCCCACCTTAGAGGCGGCAAGGCGGGGCGCGATCATTGCTCTGGCCAATAAGGAAAGCTTGGTCTGCGCCGGTCCAGCCCTGATTGAAACCGCGCGTCGGGCGGGCGGAACCCTCATTCCAGTCGACAGCGAACATTCGGCAATTTTCCAAGTTCTGCATCCGGACCAAGAAAGGCGCGTTTCTCGCCTCATTCTTACCGCATCTGGAGGGCCATTCAGGACGTGGACGCGCGACGCGATGGTTGGGGTCACCCCTGAGCAGGCCGTCGCCCATCCAAACTGGTCCATGGGGGCCAAGATCTCGGTCGATTCCGCGACCATGATGAACAAGGGTTTGGAGATGATTGAAGCCTCTTACCTGTTCGGAATGGGCCCTGAGATGATCGATGTGGTCATTCACCCTCAGTCGGTCATTCACAGCCTAGTCGAATATCAAGATGGATCGACCTTGGCCCAGTTGGGCGCGCCGGATATGCGCAGCCCCATCGCCGTTGCCTATGCCTGGCCGGACCGCTTGCCTTGGCCTGCGCCAGCCTTGGATTTGGCAGCCTTCGGGCAACTGACCTTTGAGGCCCCGGATCTTGAAAAATTCCCAGCCATAGCCATCGCCCGTGCCGCGATGGTCCACGGGGGTGCCGCACCGACCGTGATGAATGCTGCCAATGAGGTGGCCGTAGCGGCCTTCCTTGACCGGCGTTTAGGCTTTCTCGATATTGCCGCGACTGTGGATCGGACCTTGGACAGGATGAATAGTCTTGGCCAGTTGGAGACAGGCGCGGGTGATGACATACTGGAGACCGCAATGATGGTTGATGCCTCCGCCAGACGCGTAGCCACCGATGTGGTGGCTGGCCTCGCGCGCTCGTCATAGCCGAGAAGGAACCGTCTGATCATGCTCGACTTCGCGCACACCGCGATCACCTACATCGTCCCGTTTCTGTTCGTGCTGACGCTCGTCGTCACGGTTCATGAACTTGGGCACTTTTGGGCGGCTAAGGCCTGTGGTGTCGCCGTGGATCAGTTTGCTATCGGCTTTGGAAGGCCCCTGTTGCGGTGGACCGACCGGTCGGGCGTTCAATGGCAGATCGGCTGGATCCCCTTGGGCGGCTATGTCCGCTTTTCAGGCGATGTGAACGAGGCCAGCGTTCCGGACCAGAACGGCCTTGAGGATCTGCGTAAGGCCATCACGGCCCAAGAAGGGGCAGACAGTGTAAGCCGCTATTTCCATTTTAAGCCTGTATGGCAGCGCGCCTTCATTACCGCAGCCGGTCCTCTGGCCAATTTCGTTCTCTCAACGGTTCTGTTCGGCCTGTTGTTGATGGTGATCGGTGAGCGGGTCTCGGTGCCGCGCGTCGATGGCATTGCGCCCAATCAGGCGGCTGCGAAGGCTGGCTTTGAGGTGGGGGATATCATCAAGCGTGCTGACGGTCGCAGGATCGATAGTTTCACCGATCTTCAGCAGATCGTCATGCTGCGCGCCGAAACGCCGATTAAATTCCAAGTGGACCGTGGCGGGGACCGCGTTGACTTGATCGCCATTCCAGATCGCCGCGAAGTCACGGACTCCTTTGGCGGCAAGCAAAGCGTTGGCGTGCTCGGCCTATCCAGTCAGGCGCGGCAGGAGGACTTGGCCCTCAAGCAATATAACCCGATAGAGGCCTTGGCCCGTGGCGCAGGTCGAACATGGGACGTATTGGATACGACCGTCTATTATCTCAGCCGGATCGTAACCGGTCGTGAGTCGGCGGAGCAGTTGGGAGGCCCCTTGGGGATCGCGCGGGCTTCGGGTGCCGTCGCACAGGCCGGTGCAGAAGGGGCCCCAAGTGTTGCAACGCAGATCATCGGAAGCTTTGTGGCATTGCTTGGCCTCGCCGCTGTTCTATCGGTCGGGATTGGGTTCATGAATCTGCTTCCCATTCCGGTACTCGATGGCGGTCATCTGCTATTCTACGCCTATGAATCTATTGCCCGCCGCCCCTTGAATGCCGGAATCCAAGCGGCAGGCTATCGGGTTGGGCTTGCTATGCTGCTCAGTTTGATGTTGTTCGCCACTTGGAACGATTTGCAGCAACTCCAAGTGTTTCATTTCCTCGGCGGTCTGTTCTCGTGAACGCCCGCCCCGCGTCGATGGCTGATCATATGCAGAATTCTAGCGCCCGCAGCACTGCCGCCCGTTTAGGGCTCATGTCGGGGCTCGCCTTGCTTCTTTCCGGCACGGCCTTGTCCACGCCGGCCTTGGCTCAGGCAAGCGGAGCCCCTGCTGCGGCATCGCCGCAGGCGGCGGTCATCCAGCGGATCATCATCAAGGGCAATGAGCGCATTGAGCAGGGGACGGTCCTGTCCTACCTGCCGATCCAGCCCGGTGATCTGGTCGGCCCGCCCCAGATCGACTTGGCGCTGAAGACCCTGTTC
>CANKPO010000110.1 GCA_947484535.1 Caulobacteraceae bacterium | reverse complement strand
GCCCAGTCGGTAGAAGCCCTCATCATCAAAGGCCGCAGCTGATTTTTCTGGGTCGTTATAATAGCCGGGGGAGATCTGAGGCCCCTTGACCCTTATTTCGAACTTGCTGCCCTCGGGGGCCAGCTTGACCGAGGTCCCGGGTACTGGCAGGCCGCACATTCCCGTACGATCATTGAGCCAATGGATATTACAGGCCGTGGGGCCGGTCTCGGTCGAGCCATAGCCGGTGGCAAAGGTCAGGCGTTCTCCGGTCAGGCGCACACTGACCGCTTGAATACGATCACAGACGCTTTGCGCCAGATTGGCCCCGCCATATTGCAAGACCCGAACCCGCGCAAAAAAGGTCCGGGCCAAGGCCTCATCCTGTTCTAGTGCCCCTGCAAAGAGGCTCCAGCCTGCCGGAACCATATTATGGTAGGTTGGCGATATCTCTTTGAGATTACGCAAGGTTTCCGCAAATCGCTCGGGCGTCGGCTGGCCAATATCGATATAGAGCGAGCCCCCGCGATGGGTGACCATATGCAAAATGGCATTGGCCCCCAGACTGTGGCTCCAAGGGGCGGCATTGACCACGACGGGCGGCTCTGGATCCTCAAAGCAGGCGGTGATCTGGGCGGCATTGATGCAGATGTTGCGGTGCAATCCGACCACCGCCTTGGGCTTGCCCGTCGAGCCTGAGGTCAAGAGCAGCTTGGCAATATCGCCCGGCTGCGCTGTCGGGGCCATGGGGGCTGAGGTCAGCAGGTCGGCAAGGCTGTGATCGCCTGCCCGGCCATTGCGGCTTACAATGACCGGCAAGCCTGCAAGGAACGGAGCCTCTAGCGCGCCTGCAAAGGCGGCTGCATCATCGACATAGACCGCCGCTGGCTTAATCAGATCGACCGCATAGCCCAGCCGCGACAGGTCTGCGCCCGCCAAGCCATATTGCGGCGACACCGGCGCGATCGGCGCTCCCAAACTCATGGCCGCATAGGACACCAAGGCCTGATCGATAGAATTGCGCGCGAGGATCAGGAGTGGCGTGCCACGGGTCAGGCCAAGAGCGGCGAGACCTCCTGCCACCGCCTTCACCTCAGCCGCGCCCTGCCCATAGGTCCGCTGGCTCCAACCCTCGCCATCGCGCTCGGCGAGCCACAGGCGGTCGGGATAGGTCGCTGCACCGTGGTTCAGCACCTCGGTCATGGTCAGGAAATCTCGGCGGAAGGGAGTCGGGTTGTGCAGAACCAGCGATCCATCAGAACCGCGCTCGACAACCAGTTGGCGGGGGGCATAACGCGCGTCGCGGAAGGGTGCCGACTTTACATTCACCTGTCCGTCCATCGCTCGCCCCGTCCCTTTTGCGTCGCCCTATGCTGGGCCGAGTGTTTCGTGGAACCTTACGGGTTTACCCTGCCCTTCGGCTACCACTTCGTCATCGCGCATGACGATCTTGCCGCGAATGATGGTGGCCACCGGCCAGGCTGTCGCTTCAAAGCCATCGAATGGGGTCCAGCCAGAGCGGGTGGCCATCTGTTCATGGGTGATGGTCCGGCTCGCCTTCATATCAACAATGGTCAGATCGCCGTCAAAGCCCTCGGCCACGCGGCCCTTGTCGGCCAAGCCAAAGACCCGCTGGACGCCGTGGCTGGTCAGATCGACAAAACGCTCAAGGGTCAGGCGACCGGCATTGACGTGGGTCAGCATCACCGGAACCAGAGTCTGAACCCCCGGCATCCCTGAGGGCGAGGCAGGATAGGGCCGTGCCTTTTCCTCACGCGTATGGGGCGCATGGTCAGAGCCCATCACGTCGGCCACGCCCATGGTGATGCCGCGCCATAGGCCGGACTGATGGGAGATGTCGCGGATTGGCGGGTTCATCTGGGCAAAGCCCTGCATCCGCTCATAGGCCTCTGGCCCCGTCAGGGACAGGTGCTGCGGGGTCAACTCGACGCTAGCCACATCCTTGTGACGGGCCAGATAGTCGATCTCTTGCGCGGTCGTCACATGCAGGACGTGGATGCGCTTGCCAAGGCGCTTGGCGATGGAGACGAGGCGCTCGGTCGATTGGATCGCCGATTGGGCGTCGCGAACCTCGGGGTGACTGGTCCAGTCCCCCGTCCGGGCCAAGCTACGGCGCTCGGCCAGTCGATATTCGTCTTCCGAATGGAAGGCGGCGCGGCGGGAGATATTGCGTAAGACCGCCTCGACACCCTCGTCATCCGCAACCAGCAGCGAGCCGGTCGAGGCCCCCATGAAGACCTTGATGCCGCAGCAGCCGGGAAGCCGCTCCATCTCACCTAGAAAGGCCGTGTTCTCGTGGGTCCCGCCGACATAGAAGGCGTGATCGCAATGCATCCGCCCCTTGGCGCGGCTCAGCTTGTCCAGCAAGGCGTCCGGATCGGTGGTGGTGGGCTCGGTATTGGGCATTTCGAAAACGGCGGTCACACCGCCCAGAACCGCGCCGCGTGCGCCCGTCTCGAGGTCCTCTTTCCATTCCAAACCTGGCTCGCGAAAGTGAACCTGGCTGTCAATGACGCCCGGAAGGACGGTGAGGCCGCGCGCATCAAAGATCTCGCCTGCGCTGGCCTGGCCCAGATCGCCTACAGCGACAATCTTGCCGCCGTTGATGCCGATATCGGCAAGGCCTTGCCCCGCATGACTGACCAAGGTGCCGCCGCGAACAATCAGGTCAAAGGTCTGGGTCACGGGAGGCTCCTGTTAGACGGTTTCATCAAAGAGACGGCAGGCAGCCGCCACGACCTTGGCCACCGGCAGGTCTAGCATGTGACAGACCGCTTGGTTCAGATCGGGATCAATCTGTTTTAGGCCCTCAAAGGTCCTGCCACCACGAACAATGCGGCAATCAGTGCCCCACGGCCCATAGAGACGCTCATCGGAAGGTCCAAACAGACCTAAAGTGGGGATGGCTGCTGCAGCGGCAAGATGCATCAGACCTGAATCATTGCCGATAAACATCCGCGCATGTTTTAACGCCGCATAGATGGTCAAGAGATCGGCCTTTCCGGTCAGATCAATCCACCGATCTCGCGGCAAGGTCCGGCGCAGTACCTCGGCGGCTGGCCAGTCATCCGGCCCGCCCAAGATCATCAGGCGCCCCGTCGGCATAGGCCCCTCGGGGCCGAGCAGGCGCAAGGCGGCTTGAGCAAAGCGCTCCGTGGGCCAAGTCTTGCCAATCCAGTTGGCGGCGGCACCCATGGCCAGGATCGGACCACCCTGCCCCACCATCCGGGCTGCGAGCGCTTCGGTCTCTGAGCTCGTGAAGAGGTAAGGCGCAGGCGGGTCAGCCTCTAGGCGCAACAGGCGCGCGGCCTCAATGACCTTGTGCTCGATCAGGGCGCTCTTCTTATGGACCGCACGTCGCTCCGTCTTGATAAAGCGCGAAATGGCCGAGCCTCGCCCATCGAGCACCAACCCCCAGTGCCGATGACGAACCTTTTGCCACAGCTTGATCCAGTGCCCGCCATTGCGTTGCTTGATCAACGGAATGACTTCCTTGACCTGCGGCACATCCCGAAACAGCGGCGCAGCCACCGGCCCCACTACGATGGTAAATTCCGCATTGGGAATTTCATCATAGAGCTTTTTGATCAAACCCGACGACAGGACCGCATCGCCGATGCGCGTCGCCGTAATGATCAGGATAGGGAAGGGTTTTTGAGACATTTCACCCTCTATAGGACTTTGCAGTCCTCGGCTCCAGCCCTAGCGCTTCATCGTCGGTTGGGTCAAACTGGGACCATGACTCAGTCGCCCCTCTTCTCCCCCCTCACCTCACGCGCCGTGATCGCTGTGGAAGGCCCAGACTGGCGAACCTTTCTGCAAGGCTTGCTAACGCAGGATGTGGAAGGCCAAGCTGTGGGCACCCTTCGCTATGGGGCGCTTTTGACGCCGCAGGGGCGGCTGCTCTACGACCTCTTCATTCTGGCCGGAGAAACGGGTTGCTGGCTCGACGTGGCCGCCGTCCATCGCGACGCGCTCATCCAGCGCCTGACGCTCTATCGCCTACGCGCCAAGGTTACGATTAGCCCAAGCCCTATGGTCGTCAGTGCCCTTTGGAACACCGACAGCGCCGAAGGCTTCCTCTCCGATCCGCGCCTCGGTGGGCTTGGCCATCGAGGCTACGATGCCCCACCGCCGGACATGGCAAACAAGGTTCCGGAGGCCACCTATCAGGCCCACCGTCTGGCCCTTGGCGTTCCCGACCCCGCCAATGACGCCCCGTCGGACACGACCTATCCCATAGAGGCCAATTTCGACCTGCTCAACGGCATCGACTTCAAGAAGGGCTGTTTCGTCGGTCAGGAAACCACCTCGCGCATGAAGCGGCGCGGTACGATCAAGACGCGTATGATCCCCATCCGCTTTGATGGACCACTGCCCGCCTTTGGCACTGAAATTCTCAAGGGTGACCTGCGCGCCGGTCAGGTTCTCAGCGGTCAAGACGGGCGAGCCATGGCGTCGATGAGGCTCGACCGGATGGCAGGAACGCTGACGATCGAGGGACGCCCCGTCCATATTGAGTGGCCAGGCTGGATGGAACCCCCGGCGGCAGGAGACCCTGAGCCATGAGCCCTATCGATTTTTCCAACCGCTGCGCCTGGCGCGGCATGAACGGTGATCCGGTCTATGAGGCCTATCACGACCATGAATGGGGTGTGCCGGAATATGACAGCCGCGCCCTTTGGGAAAAGCTGGTGCTGGATGGATTTCAGGCCGGACTGGCCTGGATCACCATCCTGCGCAAACGCGACAATTTCCGCGCCGCCTTTGCCAATTTCGACCCTGAGATCGTCGCCCGCTTCGGTGAAGAGGACCGCGCCCGCCTGATGGCCGATGCGGGCATCATCCGCTCCAACGGCAAGATCGACGCTGCCATCGCAGGCGCTAGAATCTATCTGGATATGCAAGAGCGCGGCGAAGACTTCTCGACCTTCCTCTGGGACATGGTCGGCGGCGTACCAATCCAGAACAACTTCACCGCCATGTCCGAGGTTCCGGCCCAGACGCCTCTGGCCGCCGAAATGGCCAAGGCGCTCAAAGCCAAAGGCTTCAAATATTGCGGGCCGGTGATCGTCTATGCCTTCATGCAGGCCGTCGGGATGGTCAATGATCACATGGTCCACTGCCCCTGCCACAGCCATGTGCAGGGTCTGGCGCTAGGCAGGCCCGCTCGGTGAGCGGACCAGACTGGTCGTTCGAGGCGGACTGCCCGTCCCCGGTCTGCGGCATTGATGAGGCCGGACGTGGACCATGGGCGGGTCCCGTGACGGCGGCGGCGGTGATCCTGAATATCGATGACCTGCCCGCAGGTCTGAACGACTCCAAAAAGCTCAGTGAAAAGGCTCGTGACCGGCTGGAGATCGAGATCAAGGCCAAGGCGTTGGCCTGGGGCGTCGGTCACGCCTCGCCGGAAGAGATTTGCGATCTCAACATCCTTCAGGCGACAGGATTGGCGATGCGCCGCGCCGTCGAGGGCCTGTCGATGCCGCCCGCCTTCGCGCTGGTTGATGG
>CANKPO010000109.1 GCA_947484535.1 Caulobacteraceae bacterium | reverse complement strand
GCCTTCCATGGCCAGATGGGCATGTATGTCCGCGCCCTGTCCTATATGCTCAGCCACGGGGCCGATGGCCTTAAACAGGTGGCTGAGGATGCGGTACTTAATGCCAACTATATCAAGGCCCGGCTTAGCGGTGTGATGAGCGCGGCCTTTGAAGGCCCGTGCATGCACGAGGCCCTGTTCGATGATCACTGGCTGGAGGGTACCGGGATCACCACCCTCGACTTTGCCAAGGCTATGATCGACGAGGGTTTTCACCCCATGACCATGTATTTCCCGCTGGTGGTGCACGGTGCCATGTTGATCGAGCCAACGGAGACCGAATCAAGGGCGGAACTGGACCGGTTTTGCGATGTGCTGCTGCTCTTGGCTCAGGCGGCTAAGGTGGGGGATATTGAGCGGTTCAAGGGTGCGCCGTTCCACGCGCCGCTCCGAAGGCTTGATGAGACCCTTGCGGCCCGCAAGCCTAGATTGCGTTGGCGTTCGGAATTGGCCGTGGGTGTTGCAGCAGAGTAGCGCCGGCCAGATAAATTTCGGCTCTGCCCCAATTGGGCCTTTAAACCGGGTGATCTAGCGCTCATATCACTGCTGTCCCGGCCTGGATTGCGAGCCTTTCGAGTCGCAGCCAAGTGGATCGAAGAGACTGATGCCTCAAACCGTTATTGTGCCTCTGACCAAGCCCGCCCAAGCCGCCAACGCCGAAAATACCGGCGCGGAGGTCGTGAGCCGCCTTGGTCGTTGGGCGATGGCAATTTTGGGCGGCGCCATAGTGGCCGTTGGCATTGTCATGGCCCCCCTGCCGGGACCTTTCGGTGTCCCAGTAATGGTCGTGGGTCTGATGATCCTGCTGCGCAGCTCTTTTTGGGCTAGGCGCACCTTTGTCAAACTGCAGCGGCGTCATCCGCGGATCGTCTTTCCCCTGCGCCGTCTCCTGCGCCGTGAGCCTGAGGTCATGCCGGTCGCTTGGCAGCAGGTCCTGCGATTTGAGCGGATGGTCTTGCCAAAGACATGGCGGTTTGCGCGGCGCTTGCGGCTGTCTATGCGTGGTAAATCAAAAGCCTGACGCAGGCTGGACAGGATGGGTACCGATCTGGCGTCCTTGATGTCGGATCAGCGATCCAACACCGGACTTTCGCCTCAAAGGGTTCGAATCAGACCCGTTGGATCACTCCTCGGCCTAAACCCCACCGCGATCCCCAAACGAAAACCGGGCCAGAGGTTTCCCTCCGGCCCGGCTTCCAGCGTCAAACAGTTCGGTTTTGGCTATTGCAGCTTGTCGGCTATCTGAGCGACCGCGCGGTCGATCAGGGGGTCACTCTTCAAGCCCTTAAGACGGCCCTGAAGGATGGTGCCGGTCATCTGAGCGGCCAGTTCGGCCGCTACAGATTTAACTTCAGCCGCTGCTGCGGCTTCCGCTGCCGCGATCTTGCGCTCCGCCAGAGCCTGGCGGCGGGCAATTTCTTCGTCCAGCTTGACCTTCGCGTCCACTGCCAGACGGGCAGCATCGGCTTCGGCAGCAGCAATCATTTCAGCGGCCTGACGTTCAGCATCTTCACGCTGCTGCTGGATTGACGCCAGCAGAGCTTGAGCCTCTTCACGCAGGCGTTGGGCCTCGTCGAGTTCGTTTTGGATCTTTTGGGCATAGCCATCGAGGCCACTGGCCACTGCGCCTGGAACCTTCATGGAGATGAGAAGGCCAAAGAACAGTACCAGCGCGACGGCGACCCAAAATTCAGCTTCTTGCAGAAGTTCCATTATTGGGTCCCCTTAGGCCTTTGCTGCGGTCAGTGCCGTCTCGACCTCATCGGTCGTGGCAGCAACGCCCGTCAGCTTGTCGGTGATCGCTGCGGCGATGTCGGACGCGATGGTCCGCACATTGCCCAGAGCCGCATCGCGCGAAACCCGGATCCGGTCTTCGGCGACAGCCAGTTTTTCCGCCAAAACCGCTTCCTCTGCTGCCTGCCGCGTTGCGGCCTCAGCATTGGCCTTAGCCTTAGCTTCAGAAGCGGTCCGCTGAGCGTGGGAGCGGGCCTTGGCCAGTTCGGCCAAGGCGGTTGCACTTTCGGCTTCAGCCTGCGTCTTCAAATCACGGGCCTGTGCGACATCCGCCGCGATCTTGTCTGCCCGGGTCTGGATCGTCCCGCCGACGCGCGGCAGGAAGAGCTTTGACAACAGGACATAGAGAACGACGAAGATCAGCAGCAGCCAAACCACCTGGCCAGGCCACCACACGAACTGAAATTGCGGCAAACCGCCACCGCTGGCATGGCCATCGGCTCCGGTCGACTCGTGAGTTTGTGTCGTATCGTTGGCCATGACGGTCCGGTCTTAGGCGAAGAGGATCAGGAAGGCGATGACGAGGGCGAAGATGCCCAAGGCTTCGGTCAGCGCCATGCCGAGGAACAGCATCGGGCGTTCGCCAGCGGCGGCCGATGGGTTGCGGATGGCGGCGGCCAGATAGCTACCGAACAGGTTACCAAGGCCGATACCAGCCCCGATCATGCCGAGCATGGCCAGACCAGCGCCGATGTATTTTGCGGATTCAGCGTCCATAAGAGTCTTCCTTTTGGTTGGTTAAGTAGATGAGAAAACGAAGAAAACAGGTGATCGATGCGACGTGTTAGTGACTGTCTAGGTTCACAACATCGTTCAGATAAACGCAGGTTAGCGCGGCGAACACGAAGGCCTGAAGGAAGGCCACGATGAACTCCAACGCGGTCAGGGCTACAACGCTGCCCAACGACACCACTGAGCCGAGAATGCCCAACGATGCGATGCCGCCGCCCGAGGCCAAAAGGCCAAGAGAGATGATGAAGCCTGCGAAGATCTTTAGAACGACGTGCCCGCCGATCATGTTCCCGAATAGACGCAAGGCCAGGGTCACAGGCCGCACCAGGAAGGAAATGATCTCAATCGGCACCATCAAGAACAGCAGTGGCCAAGGAACGCCAGACGGGACGAACAGCTTGTACATGCCGATGCCATTGCGCGAGAAACCCACAACGACGACCGTCAATATGGTCAGGAGCGCGAGGGTAGCGGTCACGGCCAACTGCGAGGTTGCCGTAAAGACAAGGAACATGCCCAGGAAATTCATAGCCAGAATAAAGGAGAACAGGGTGAACACGAAGGGGAAGAAAACCTTGCCCTCGTGGCCAATGATCGATCCGGCCAGATCGTCAACGAGGCTATAGAGCATCTCGCCAACGGACTGGAGCCGCCCTGGAACCACCGCTTGACGCGCGGCCAAAGCAAAGAACACGCAGATCAGGCCCGCTGCCATACCCATAGCAACCACCGAATTGGTGATCGACAGGTCAACAACGCCCAGACCGGGCAGGTTCACCGTTGGCAGATCAACAACCTTGTTGATCTGGAACTGGTGCATCGGATCGGCCATAAGCCCTCAATCTCCTCATTCGAACCCGCATCTGCAGGATCAGTCTTCGTCGTCATCCTCATCCCCAAGCAGCGGTTTATCCGGCCCAGGAGCGATCGATGTCTTATTTCCCATGCGTCCAGCGGTGCGGACGACCATGAAAGCCGAAAGCCCTGTGCCGATCAGCATCCCACCGATCAGGCCCCAAGGGCTTATATGTAACAGTTGGTCGAGCAACCAGCCGAAGCCTAGCCCTCCCAAAATTCCGCCGATCAAATCAGCCAAAACACGATAGCCATCATGGCCTTGGTGCGCGCTGTGGTCCTTAGCCTTGCGCGCACGGGAGGCCTCAAAGGCCCCGATCCGGTCGTCAAGACGGCGAAGGGCCTCTTGGTTGGGTGCATTTCGCGACACTTCAGGGTCAAGATCGTCCGACTGCGGCATGTGCTGCGCTGGCGTCCCCGATCATGAAGCCGTGCGGATACCCGGTTTGATCGAGCCGGAACCTATAGATCAGGCGGCCATTGGTCAAGATTGGCTGGAAAGGTTTTAGTTCATTGTATTTGTTGGGTTAAATTTGGTGATTATGGGTGCGGGCGGGGATGGCCGCGAGTCGGTGGGGAATTGGGTGGTTTTGGGGGCGTTTTGCAGGGCTTTGGTGGGGGGAGGGGCGGTGAGGAAGAGCGAGAGATTAATACCGCGTCATTGCGAGGCGTGAAGCGCCGAAGCAACCCAGGGGGCTAACGCGGGTCTTCCTCATCCACATCCCCCGCGAAGGCGGGGGCCCAGACCTTTGGAACTCCGATGACCGGTTGGCCCTCGTCTGGATCCCCGCCTTCGCGGGGAACATGGGTGGGGTGTGGGCTCGGGCGCAACATCCCCGTCCTTCGACAGGCTCAGGATGAGGATGACAGAGGGCGCTTCACCCCTCCCCGATCCCCCTTCACGCACCCACATGCTTCAAAAAGATCGCGGCAATCTCTTCGCCGCGTGTTTCCTGCGGGAAGTGTCCTGCGCCGGGTAGAAGATCGAAGGTGGCCTGCGCATAGCGCGCGGCCCAGTCGCGGCCCCAACTTTCGGGAAAGACGTCATCACCGCCGCCCCAGATAAAGTGAACCGGCCCCTTCCACTGCAGGATCGCTTCGAAATGCTGGGCTTGGGCCTTGGCAGTGTCAGTTTCGGGCGTGTCGATGGGGATGCTCAAGGGGAAACGGCGGGCACCCGCATGTCCCGCCCTACCCAAACCGGCATGGGGCGCATCATAGCCGCGGCGCACGGCGTCTGCCTCGGCCGAGAGGGCCGGGTGCTCGCCCTTTTGAACGATCCCATAAAGATCGCGCGCGGTCATGTGGCCAAAGGACACCATAATGAACCAGCCCAGCGAAAGCGGCTCAGGGACGTTGGTTTCAAACAGGCCGCCCGCCTGCCACCCGGCATTCCATTGGCGAACGGCGGGGCTGTAGTCGAAGGCGTCGTGGTGCAGCCAGGTGTTCATGATGACGAGGCGTGAGAACCGCTGAGGCCGCTCTACAACCTGCGCCAAGCTGATCGGCCCGCCCCAGTCTTGGCAAAAGAGCGTGATGCCCTTAAGGTCTAGGTGGTTGATCAGGGCGCGGTGGGCATCAGTATGGCGGCTGATCGAGTACCAGCCCTCGTCTGTGACCTTATCGGAGCGGCCAAAGCCAATATGGTCGGCCGCGATGCAGCGATAGCCCTTGGCCACAAGGGCTTTGATGATCTTTCGGTTCAAAAAGCTCCAGGTCGGCATGCCGTGCATCAACAGAACGACCGGCCCATCTCGTGGACCCTCATCGACATAGTGCATCCGCAAGCCTTGGAAGCTGAAATAGTTCGGCGCGAAGCCATAGCCGGGCAGGTTGTCGAACGCGCTGTCGGGCGAGCGCAGGAACGGCACGCCGTCAGGGGTGTGGTGAAGTTCGGTCATGATGCGGGCCTTCTGTTTTGTGCAGGGTGGCATACGGCACGATGAATGCCAATAGATTTTGGGGATGAAATCCCCCTCACCCTATCGAAGGGCATCGCGATCCGATCCCCTCATCCGCGTCCCCCGCGAAGGCGGGGGCCCAGACCTGAGGAACTCCGATGTCCAGTTGGCCCTGTTCTGGATCCCCGCCT
>CANKPO010000108.1 GCA_947484535.1 Caulobacteraceae bacterium | reverse complement strand
CTGCGGCAGCGGCTACCCCGCCACTAAATCGTCCGAGCAGATAGTCAGCCTTGGTGACCCGAGTCGACCGGATGATCGGACCAAATCCGGTCTCGTCATCGCGAACAACGACATTGGCCACAAAGGCCGCCGTCACGAACATATAGAAGACGGATAGGATCAGGTGGGTCTGGGCAATCGCGAACGGCGAATTGCGGTGAACATTGCCTCCAGATCCGAGCTGAATCTGTTCAATCGTGACCGAGCCGAAGGTCAAAAGGAAAAAGAAGATAAACACCACCCAGAACAGCGGTTGCCTGAGTTGGTAGCGAAATTCAAAGGCCGCAATCTTGCCGAACATTGATCCGTCCCCCGGCTCAGGCCACACGGCGCGATGCAGAGAGGACGGAGAAATAGACATCCTCCAACCCACCCAAGACCGGCTCAAAACCCTCATCGGGAGACCGGTCGGCAAGAACGTGAACAACCGTCGCTCCGGCAAACAGCCGGGTGGAAATGACCTCGTGGTCCTTTCGAACCGCCTCAAGGTTTTGGCGGCTGATGGTTTTTTTCCAGACCCGGCCCTTGAGGCTGTCAATCAGCCCAAGCGGGGCACCTTGGCTAAGAATCCGGCCCTCGGCCAAGATGGCCATGGAGGGACAAAGGTCGGCGACATCTTCAACAATATGGGTCGATAGGATGACCACGACATTTTCGCCGATTTCGGCCAAGAGGTTCAGAAACCGGTTTCGTTCTTCCGGATCTAGGCCAGCAGTCGGCTCATCGACAATGATCAGACGGGGATCACCGATCAGGGCCTGCGCAATGCCAAAGCGCTGACGCATCCCCCCCGAAAAGCCGGCCAAGGCCTTATGACGAACCGTCCAAAGATTGACCTGATTGAGCAGGGCCTCGACCGTTTCCTTTCGCGCGGCTGGTTGGGCCACACCTTTAAGAACCGCCATATGGTCGAGCATGTCATAGGCCGACACGCGGGGATAAACGCCAAAGTCTTGCGGCAGGTACCCGAGTTGACGGCGAAGTGCCTCTGGATTGGCCAGCACATCGATCTCATCAAAGCGCAAATGGCCAGATGTGGGGGTCTGCAGGGTGGCGATGGCCCGCATTAAGGTGGACTTACCCGCGCCATTAGGCCCGAGCAGGCCGAACATCCCATTGGGAATGACCAGATCGATACCGCGCAGGGCGTGGGTGCCATTGGGATAGATGTGATTCAAATTCTCGATGATCAACATGGTCCAAGATCCTATCGGCCGGTTTCGACCTGTTGAAGTCGAGACATTCACGCCACCTTAGGTGTTATTCAGTGCGCGGCCTGCCCGGAAAATCAAGTTAAACAACCGTAACCCATAAATCTTGAGACTTTACCGAGCGTTGGAAGTCCCTAATCTGGCACCATGTCTAGCTTTGCATTCCCCCCACCCGCGCGTCCTGCTGTTCCTGTTGAAGGAACCTCAGCACTTTTCCCTGTCCGCCGGATCCTTTGCGTTGGACGCAACTATGCGGCCCATGCCCGGGAAATGGGGGCTGATGAACGCGATCTTCCGTTCTTCTTTTCCAAGCCTGCCGATGCGATTGTGATCTGCCCTCCCGGCCAGTGCGCAACAGTGCCCTACCCTTCAGCCACGTCAGATCTGCACCATGAGGTCGAGCTGGTTGCAGCCCTGTCGAGCGGCGGCTCAAACCTAACCCCCGAACAGGGTCTTGCGGCGGTCTATGGCTATGCGGTTGGCGTAGACCTCACGCGCCGCGATCTTCAAAATGGCTTCAAGGCCAAGGGTCAGCCATGGGATGCGGCCAAGGGCTTTGATCTTTCAGCACCCATCAGCCCTATTCGGCGCAAAGCCAACTGTCCCTTGGCTCAAGACGCAATCGGTCAGGCAGAAGGGAGAATATGGCTGACAGTTGATGGCAAGACCCGGCAGGACGGCCAACTTGGAGACATGATCTGGTCGATCGGTGAAACCATCGCACAGGCTTCTCGGCTCTGGACCTTAGCGGCGGGCGACTTGATATTTACAGGAACGCCTGAGGGCGTTGGCCCGATCGAACGCGATGAAACGGTGAAGGCTGAGATTGAAGGCGTTGGCGAACTATTGTTTAAACTACTGTAATTCTCTGATCTGGCTATTATAATAGTGATAGATATAATCAATAGAGTTTCAATATATTCATCTCATATCCTGCTGTATTGATCTAATTACAAAAGATCAACTTGCAGGAGCCACCTTTGGATCGCCGAGGACGAAGCCTTGAAAGCCCATTTGGGGGTCGTAGGATTCGGACTGCACTGGTCTGGGCCGCCGCCCTGTCGGTGATACCCCTAAGTTTTGCCTTCGGCAGTTACCTGCAGTTCCAAAGATATGATGAGGCACGCGGCTCACTGCAAACCATCTCCGACCGCGCAGCCGTCGAGGGGGCCTTCGTCTATTTTACCGATCAAAACAACACCGAGCTTGACCGCAAAATCGCGAGTGAAGAAAAGATCGGCACAATTCTGCATCAGTGGGAAAGCTCGCAAGTCCGCGTTAGAAACATCACCTGGAAGGTGAACACAGACCCGGTTGAGAAACGCTTTGATCTGGATGTTATGGCCGACAGCGCCACAATTCTCAGCGCCCTACCGCTCATCCAGCTTGTCCCAATCAAGGTCTCAACGGCGGTCGATCCCACGCGTCACGCGCTCGAAGTTGCCCTTATTGTCGATAGCTCCAGCTCGTTAAACGACTTTGATCAATTTACAGCCATGCGGCGCGCCGCAAAGGACTATGTGAACGATCTCATGGATGTGGCGGGATCGAGCGTGAAAATCTCTGTCATCCCCTGGGCCGCTCTGGTCAATATCAACTCCGAGGCTGTTGAGCCTGACGACAGCTCCGCGGTTCGAGATATTGACTATTTGGCCACCGGCTCTCGTCGCCCTCCCCCGCAACCCTTGCAATCGAGGCTGGCCTTACTCGCCGAACCACTCGACCCCTCCACGCGCCTTAGTTCTGATCGTTTGGTTGCTCTTTCCCAACCCACCCAATGGCGCGGTTGCGTTCGGTCCTCGCCCGGTGAGGTTCAGATTGATGCGGACAATAACGTGGTCAAAACCATTGATGATCAGCCACCACCCAGCGGCGTTTGGCCTCTGGCCCTTTTGGGTTCGAGCATCCAAACCCCTTTTATCGGGCAATGTTTGGCCTATCAGATGATCGATCAGCCCCTTGAGCCCGATGTTTCAGACGTGGGCAGGCCCACCCAAGCTAGATTTTGGAAACCCGGCATAAGGCGGGGGGAGCTGTTCAGCCGAATACAAAAGGCCGAATGGGTCCAGCAATGTGTTAAGTGGAACTACTCCAATTCGATCAGGCAATGTCTTGATCAGACCGGTCCAAGCGCCCTGACGGACAACCAAAATGGGACCCTCAATGCTTTTCAGCCCAACAGTCAGGACTGTTCTGCCGACCTGACCTCAAATCGTCCGGTCAAGACCGGGGTCAATCGCGCCTGTTTGTCGGATCCAAACGAGATCGACTATCTCACGGCAGGAGGGGTGATCTGTCCGTGGGGATCCAACGGGTTTGGGTCTGTTGAGCGCAGCATTTGGGGTCAAGCCTATAGGCCCATTGCGGGCCCGAACCTTAACTGTCCGGCGGCAATCCTTCCCCTATCGAGCAACCGGCGCCAGATCTTGGACAAGTTGAATGAGCTCTATCCTGTGCCCGGCGGAAGCCAATCGGATATTGGACTGACTTGGGCGCTGCGGACATTGTCGCCCAGTCCCTATTGGACGCGGTTTTGGGGACTAGGCGAGCGGCAAAGGGCTGGAGCCTTCGGTCCGTCTGCCCGCAAGATCGCCGTCCTCATTACGGACGGCCGTAATGATACGCCGATCGATTATGAGGGCTATTATGGCTGTACGCGAGAAAGCCGTCGCGGCAGCGGCGCCTGTTGGCGGTCAGGCAATGTTGCCAATTTGAATATAGCCAGTCTGAACGCTCTCACCTTGGCGGCCTGCCAAACAATGCGCGAGACCTATGGCATCAAGGTCTATGTCATATTGACCAATGGCTCAGATCCGGTCGCCAGAAATTTTGCAGCGCGGTGCACAGGAGCCAATAATAGGGTCCTGACCCCAAATGGGGAGGATCTTGAACTATTGTTGAGATCGTCATTTAGTGATTTGCTGCGCCCATCGAATAGCTAAACCGTCAAGCAAAACATAGTAGTTCGAATTACTTTATCCTCGGAAAAGAGATTGGGCATGAAATCAAGTCTTGTCCCCTCCATTATTGGCCGTTTCCGAAGTGCGAATGGCGGAAATATCGCCATCATTGTTGCGGCGTCCCTCATCCCGATCTCATTGGCGCTCGGCGCGGCCGTAGATTACCGACGGCTTGTATCGACCAAGGCCTTTGTTCAGGAGGCAGCAGATGCGGCGGTCTTGGCGGCCGCTAAGGTCTATTTTGCAAACAGTCTGACCGATAGCACCGCGAGGATGGTGGCGGCCAATCGTGCGGCGCAGGCCAGTTTGGACCTATCGCTGAGAGATCGAACGGATCAGATCCACGGCCTAGATTGGTCGCAGTCGGTCGATGCCGATGGTGGTAAGCTGATTTTGACCGTCACTGGGGCGTCGCCCAACATTTTTGGCGGTCTTTTTAATATAGCAGAGCTTCCCTTTAAGGCCTCAGCGGAGGCGGCATCTGCTGGAAAACCGGTAGAGATTGCCCTCATATTAGATAACACCGCCTCAATGTTCACCGGCAGTCGTTTCACGCTCATGCGGCAAGCGGCCAAAGACTATGTGAATCAGGTCTATGCCTTAGGCGGCGACCGCGTGAAGATCGGGGTTGTGCCTTGGACCACGGTCGTGAATATCAATTCAGAGGCGATTCTGGCGACCGATCCTGCGGCAGTCGCGGCAAGCAGTCCGCCCATTTCAGGCTCAGGTCGCGATGTTGAGTCCCCTGCCCTCGATCGCCTTAGTGTGCTGGCTGAGCCGCGCAATGCGACAATCGCTCTAACATCTGCCAGGCTGTTGGACCTGTCGCGTCCCACCCGATGGCGCGGGTGCATCCGGTCTGCGGACAATGAGGTTCGGGTTTCTGCCAGCGGCACTGTGACTCAGGCCATTAGCGATGCGGCTCCCCCCACGCGGTTTCCAGCAGCCCTTCTGGAATCGTCGGCAAACCCAACCAATCTCTCCCATTGCACAGCCTATGTGGACGTCCCACCCGGGCCACCACGGCCACCGGGCCCACCAAGCCCGCCGGCTCCACCGCCGCCGGTACCATTGGGGTCAATAGACCGATTAGGACCGGTCTATGCGGCAAGTCGGTCAGGGGATCAGGCCTTTCGGCCCAAATCTCCACGGGATTGGTTTTCCGAGCGCTACCGTTCTGTGGTCCTGCAATGTGTCAACACCGTCTATTCCGGGTTGGTCTCTTGCACCCAAGGTACTGGTATCCATGCGAACGGGACCCTGAACGCCTATTTTAACAGCGCGCGACGCTGTTCATCATCCCGAGACGCGAGCAACCGGCCGATCTTGTCCT
>CANKPO010000107.1 GCA_947484535.1 Caulobacteraceae bacterium | reverse complement strand
GCTTTGCTGTCCATCAGTTGGCCGCGCCGGAACAGGACTATTGGGACCGGCTCGAGCGGGAAATTGCCGTCATCATCAATATGGGTTTTCCCGGCTATTTCTTGATCGTGTCGGACTTTATCAAGTGGGCCAAGGCACACGGTATTCCGGTGGGGCCGGGACGTGGTTCGGGCGCGGGCTCGCTCGTCGCCTGGGCCCTGACCATTACGGATCTAGATCCCCTGCGGTTTGGCCTACTGTTCGAGCGGTTCTTGAACCCAGAGCGGGTCTCGATGCCCGACTTCGATATCGACTTTTGTCAGGATCGCCGCGAAGAGGTGATCTCTTACGTTCAGGACAAATACGGCGTCGGGCGCGTGGCCCAGATCATCACCTTCGGTACGCTTCAGGCCCGCGCCGTGCTGCGCGATGTTGGGCGGGTGATGCAGCTGCCTTTGGGCATGGTTGACCGTCTGGCCAAGATGATCCCGAACAATCCGGCCAGTCCGACCACCTTGGCCCAGGCCATCGAGATTGAACCGCGCCTGAAACAGGCCAAGAAGGATGATGAGAGCGTCGCGCGGCTGTTGGAAACGGCGCTGAAGCTGGAGGGGCTGTTTCGCAACGCCTCGACCCACGCCGCCGGTATCGTGATTGGCGACCGCCCTCTGATCGAGCTGACCCCGCTCTATCAGGACCCACGCTCCGAGCTGCCCGCCACCCAGTTCAATATGAAATGGGTTGAGAGCGCCGGACTGGTCAAGTTCGACTTTTTGGGCCTCAAGACCCTGACCGTTCTGGACCGGGCGGTGAAACATATGCGCAAGCGGGGGGCGGGGATCGATCTGTCCACCCTGCCGCTGGACGACAAGGCCAGCTTCGATCTTATGGCGTCGGGCCAGACCATCGGTGTGTTCCAGCTCGAAAGTCAGGGCATGCGCGATACCCTGCGCAAGATGCGGCCCAGCTCGATCGAAGAGATAACCGCCCTGATCTCGCTCTATCGCCCCGGTCCGATGGACAATATCGACACCTATGTGGACTGTAAGTTCGAGCGTAAGGCCGCCGACATGCTCCACCCCAGCTTGGAGCCCGTCCTCAAGGAAACCTACGGCGTCATCGTCTATCAAGAACAGGTGATGCAGATCGCCCAGATCTTGGCGGGCTATTCGCTGGGTGAGGCTGACCTGCTGCGCCGGGCCATGGGTAAGAAGAAAAAGGAGGAGATGGACCAGCAAAAGGCCCGTTTCGTCTCCGGCGCGACTGCACTTGGCGTGCCCGAACATCAGTCCGACAGCATCTTTGAACTGGTCGCCAAATTTGCCGGCTATGGCTTCAATAAGAGCCACGCTGCAGCCTATGCCATCATCGCCTATCAAACCGGCTGGCTGAAGGCCAATGCGCCGGTCGAGTTCTTGGCCGCATCGATGAGCCTCGACATTTCCAACACCGATAAGCTGGCCGTCTTCTATCAGGACGCCAAGCGGATGGGGGTCAAGGTCTGTCCGCCGGACGTCAATCGTTCTGCTGCCGATTTCGAGGTTGAGAACGGCGAGGTGCTCTATGCCCTCGGGGCCGTGCGCAATGTCGGTCAGGCGGCGATGGACAATCTGGTCGCCACGCGGGCTGCGGGCGGGCCGTTCCGCGACCTGTTCGATTTTGTCGAGCGCATCGATCCGCGTCAGGTCAATAAGCGGGCCTTGGAAAATCTGGCGCGGGCAGGGGCCTTTGACCGCATCCATCCCAATCGCGCACAGATCCTCGCCAATATCGACGCCCTCATGGCCTATGCCCAGAGCGTGGCGGCCGAGCGGGCCTCCTCTCAGGCCAGCCTGTTTGGCGGGGATAGTGACGCGGCGCGCCCACGTCTGTCGCGGGTTGATCCCTGGACTGGGCCGGACCAGCTGGATGAAGAACTGTCCGCCGTAGGCTTCTATCTCAGCGGCCATCCGCTCGAAGATATGGTCACGGTCCTGCGCCGCCGCCGGGTGACCTTGCTGGCCGATGCTATTATCGCAGCCGAGCAGGGGGCCGAAGCCTTCCGCATGGCCGGTGTGGTCCGCCGCCGTCAGGAGCGCGCGTCGCAATCGGGTGAAAAGTTCGCCTTCATATCCCTGTCCGATCCGACGGGGGAATATGAGGTCCTGTTCCCGCCCGAAGCCCTACGTCGCTGCCGCGAGGTCTTGGAGCCCGGTGCCTCGATCCTGCTCAAGGTCCGCGCCAAGGGCCGCGACGGTGAGGTGCGGTTCTTTGGCGATGACGCTGAGCCGATTGATAGGGCGATGGAGAATGTTGTCGCCAATCTGCGCATTCACCTGTCGCCGCGCTCAACCGAAATTGACGTGCTCAAGCGCCGCCTTGAGGGGGCCGTTAATGCCCGCGGCGGCGAGATCAGTCTGGTCAGTGCTATTGATGGCGGACGTGAGGTCGAGATGCGTCTTCCCGGTCGCTATAGTCTGGATGCCGCCCTCAGAGGGGCCTTGAAGACCGCACCGGGGGTTTCGTTCCTCGAAGACGTCTAGAACCGTACAGCCTGCGTTAAATGCCTTGCATTTCCTATGGCTTGGCTCTAGTCACACCCCCATCTCACACGCAGACGTTCGGCAGCGTTCGGGTCAATCCCCGTTGGTTACCGTTCCGGGCTCTTGGTTAAACAGGGGCGTTGGTCTGCGGAGGCAAACCGGAAGAAGGAAATTTTGATATGGCTCTACCCGAATTCTCTATGCGCCAATTGCTCGAAGCGGGCATGCACTTTGGTCACCAGACCCACCGCTGGAACCCGAAGATGGAACGTTACATCTTCGGCTCGCGCGCCAACATCCACATCATCGACCTGTCGCAGAGCATTCCTCTGTTGCACCAGGCCCTGATCAAGGTTCGTGAAGTCGCCGCAAGCGGTGGCCGCGTCCTGTTCGTTGGCACCAAGCGTCAGGCCTCTGATCCCGTGGCAACGGCTGCCAAGCGTTGCGCGCAATATTATGTGAACCACCGCTGGCTCGGTGGCACCTTGACCAACTGGCGCACCATTTCCGGTTCGATCGCGCGTCTGCGTGAACTGGAAGGCGTTCTGGATGGCGCAGATACGGGCCGGACCAAGAAGGAACTGCTGCAGCTGACCCGCGAACGCGAAAAGCTGGAACTGTCCCTCGGCGGCATCAAGGACATGGGCGGCATTCCCGACATCATGTTCGTGATCGACACCAACAAGGAAGGTATTGCCATCCAGGAAGCGCGCAAGCTCAACATTCCTGTGATCGCGATGCTCGACACCAACTGCGATCCTGACGGCATCACCTTCCCGATCCCGGGCAATGATGACGCCGCACGCGCTCTGCAGCTCTATTGCGATCTGATCGCTGACGCCGTCCTCGACGGTTTGGCCGCTGGCCAAGCCTCGTCGGGCGTCGATCTGGGCGCGTCGGAAGCCCCGATGGAGCCTGCTCTGCAGCGTGAACTGACGCCTGAATTGGCCGTGGCTGAAGAAGCCCCTGCCGAAGCGGTCGCGACTGAAGTTGCGGCTGACTAATCTGATTTCGCGGTCTGGCGGCGATCTTGTCGTCTCCAGACCGTGGTTCTGTTCCAACCCTTTACGCCGGCCGCCTTCCCGCGTCCGGTCGTTTTTATGACTGGAGGATATCCCATGGCGGAAGTCACTGCTGCTCTGGTAAAGGATCTGCGCGAGAAGTCCGGCGCAGGCATGATGGATTGCAAAAAGGCCTTGGTCGAGAACGACGGCGACGTCGAATTGGCCATTGATTGGCTGCGCACCAAGGGCCTTTCAAAGGCTGCCAAGAAGGCTGACCGTATCGCTGCCGAAGGCCTTGTGGCCATGGCTGTGTCGGACAATGTCGGTGCGATGATCGAGTTGAACGCCGAGACCGATTTCGTGGCGCGCAACGTTCTGTTCCAAGGCGCGGCCAAGTCGATCGCTCAGGCCGCCCTGACCGTCGGTGCCGACGTTGAGGCCCTGAACGCGGCCAAGACGGCTGAGGGTGAAGTGGTCACCGACATGCTGGCCAACCTGATCGCCACCATCGGCGAGAACATGGTCCTGCGTCGTGCAGCCCGTTTCGAAGTCTCCAAGGGCGCGGTTGCGTCCTACGTCCACAATGCCACGGCCCCGGATCTGGGCCGTATCGGCGTGCTGGTGGCCGTTGAGAGTGAAGGCGATGAGGCTGCTCTGCGTGAACTGGGTCGCAAGATCGCCATGCACGTTGCCGCAACTCAGCCCCTGTCCCTGTCGACCGACGATCTGGATCCAGAAGCGGTTGAGCGCGAGCGCGCCATCTTTACCGAACAGGCTCTGGAATCGGGCAAGCCCGCTGGCGTCGTCGAAAAGATGGTCGAAGGCCGTATCCGCAAGTTCTTCGAAGAGGTTGTGCTGCTCAAGCAGGCCTTCGTGATGAACCCGGACCTGACCGTCGAGCAACTGGTCGCCGAAACCGCCAAGACCCTCGGCACGCCCGTCGTGATCAAGGGCTTTGCGCGTCTGGCTCTGGGCGAAGGCATCGAAAAGAAGACGGAAGACTTTGCAGCTGAGGTCGCGGCCGTTTCTGGCCAGGGCTAATCTGTTCAGTTTTTGCTGATAATGGGGCGCGGCGCGTTAGACGTACCGCGCCCTTCGGCTATCTTACACAGACGATTCGATCTGTCCGCGGACTGAAGAGGCGATAATCCATGACCCAAGCCCCCAGTGCCCCGCGTTTCAAGAAGGTTCTGCTCAAGGTTTCGGGCGAAGTGCTGATGGGCGACGCGCCCTACGGCATTGATATGAATACGGTCGATGCTGTGGCCCGCGACATTGCCGAGATCGTCCGACAGGGTGTTCAGCTCTGCCTCGTCATTGGCGGCGGCAATATCTTTCGAGGCCTTTCGACCGCCGCGCGCGGCATGGAGCGGGCCAGCGCCGACTATATGGGCATGCTCGCGACCGTGATGAACGCGCTGGCCATGCAAAATGCCTTGGAAAAGTTGGGCGTCGATGTGCGCGTCCAGTCGGCCATTCCGATGGCCACGGTCTGCGAGCCCTATATCCGCCGCCGCGCGGTTCGCCACTTGGAAAAGGGGCGGGTGGTGATCTTTGCCGCCGGGACCGGCAACCCCTTCTTTACGACCGACACCGCCGCTGCCCTGCGCGCGGCTGAGATGGGCTGTGACGCCCTGTTTAAGGGCACCAGCGTCGATGGCGTCTATACCGCCGATCCCAAGAAGGATCCCAATGCGGTGCGGTATGATCAACTGAGTTATCTTGAGGTTCTGGCCCAAGACCTTAAGGTCATGGATGCCTCGGCCATCGCCCTGATGCGTGATAATGCCATTCCCATCGTGGTCTTCTCGATCCGCGAGCAGGGGGCATTTTTGAACGTTCTGACGGGTGACGGTGTGCATACGGTCATCTCCTGACCGGTCAAGCCCTCTACGGTTTGGTTTAAGATTGGATAGACAATGGCAGCTACAGAAAAGCCGGTACTTTCTCGTTACCGCGATCGCATGGACAAGTCGGTTCTGGCTCTGAAAGAAGAGTTTTCAGGCCTTCGTACAGGCCGAGCCTCAGCGGGCCTGTTGGATCAGG
>CANKPO010000106.1 GCA_947484535.1 Caulobacteraceae bacterium | reverse complement strand
TAGCCTCTGGTCGCAGCTCCGCGCGGCCTATCAGGACCAGGGCGCGTTCCTGGTCGGTGACTGGTCGATTGCCGATGCCTTCTTCACGCCCGTCGCGACGCGCTCTCGTACCTACGGCATTGATCTGGCTGCCTATGGGGATGAAGGCTTGGCGGCGGCCTACGGCGAGACCCTGTTATCCACGCCCGAATTTCTAGAGTGGCAAACCGACTGCTGACCCCCTACCCCGGCTTCGCCGGTACTTCCCCCAGAGGGGGAAGATCTAAGACCAGCACCTCTTCCCCCTCTGGGGGAAGTCGCGCGGAGCGCCGAAGGGGGCCTTGTTTACGTGCCGCCTCCTTCCGCGTTCCCCGCGAAGGCGGGGACCCAGACCCTTTACACTGAGGCCCGTGGCACACCCCCCACTCCCAACCCTTTCCCCCGCAAGGGGGGAAAGGGCTTTGTTTTACCTGCGTCATTGCGAGCGCAGCGAAGCAACCCAGGGGTCCGACACGATCCTTCGCAGATGTTCCCCTGAGTTGCTTCGGCGCGGTGCGCCTCGCAATGACGCGTAGACGATATCTCAAAACCCCACATCCCGTGTTCCCCGCGAAGGCGGGGACCCAGACCCGTACACTGAGACCTGTGGAACCCCCCACTCCCAACCCTCTCCCCCGCGAGGGGGGAAAGGGCTTTTTTACTTTCCGCCCCTAGAAATTCACCCTTCTGCTTAAGGCCCCATCCACCACCATATTGATGCCGCTGGTGAAGGAGGAGAGGGGGCTGCTGAGGAACACAGCCGCGTTGGCAATGTCGTCGGGCGTGGCCATCCGGCCCATCGGGTTGCGGGCCATGCTGGTGGCGAACAGTTCGGGCATGTTGGTCTCGATTGTGTTCCAGACCCCGCCCTTGAAATAGACTGTCCCCGGCGACACCACATTGGTGCGGATATGCTGCGAGGCATATTGCCGGGCCAGACCCTTGGCAAAGTGGATCAGCGCGGCCTTGATGGGCCCGTAAGAGCTGGCATTGTCGGTTTCCGCCGCCGAGATCGAGGCGATGATCACGAACGAGGCGTCACCCGTCTCAGCCGCCGCCTTCTTAAGGAAGGGCTTGGCCGCGTCAAAAGCATTGACCATGCCCAGCACGTCGAGCTTGAAATTCTGTTCCCATGAGGCCGGATCGCCGCCCTGAGCCATGGCCCCGGCGTTGGAGACCAAAAGATCAATGCCGCCAAGCTCGGTGCCTACGTCACTGATCCAACCCTTCAAGGCCGCGCCGTCCATGATATCGACCGAGGCCCCGGTCGCCTTGACGCCCATGGCGCTTAGGGCCGCGACCGTCTCAGCCACCTGGGCCTTATCGCGCGCGCAGATCGCCACATTGGCACCCTCCAGCGCTAGGCGTTCGGCAATGGCCCGGCCGATGCCGCGTGTACCGCCCAAAATGACGGCGTTCTTACCTTTAAGCTGAAGATCCATGGTCGTTCCCTCTGGTGTGATGATTTGGCGCGAGGTTAGGCGGTGGGGGCGGGAAGGGGAAGGGCAAAGGCAAAGGCAAAGGCTGACGAAATTGCCCCCATTGGCTGCGCGCCCTCATCGGCCTATGTTCGTTGTCAAAGACCATCGGGGGAAACCATGAAGCGCCTTATTCTCATTGCTGCGGCCCTGTACCTGAGTGCCTGTTCGACAGCGACGGCCGCGCCGGAGCTGCCGTCAGCCAATCTGGCCACCAGCCGCGCCCTGCCGCAGGGGCCCATCGTCGGCTATGTCGACGCTGATACCGGTGCCCATGCTTGGCGCGCCATCCCCTTTGCCAAGCCGCCGGTCGGTGACCTGCGTTGGCGCGCTCCGCGTCCGGCGGAAGGCTGGAGCGAGACCCGCCTCTCAACCAAGCCTGCGCCATGGTGTCCCCAGATCCTCAGTGCCATGGACGGCGTGCCCAAGGCCAAGTTTGGTGAGATCGCCGGTCAAGAGGACTGTCTCTATCTGGACGTATATGCCCCGCCCATGACGGCCACTGAGGCCTCCGCTGCAAAGCTGCCGGTCATGGTCTGGATCCATGGCGGCTCCAACACCTGGGGCCGGGCTGAGCAATATAATGGATCGGCCTTGGCGGCGCGGTTCAAGGTCGTGGTCGTCGTGGTGCAGTACCGCCTTGGAGCGCTCGGCTGGATGGCCCATCCGGCCCTGCGAGACGGCAGCAGCCTAGCCGATGACGCCTCGCCCAACTTTGGCATGCTCGATCAGATCCGGGCGCTGGAATGGGTGCGTGATGGTGTTGCAGCCTTTGGCGGCGATACCAGCCGCGTGACCATCTTTGGCGAGAGCGCGGGTGGTCAGAATGTGGCGGCCCTCGTCGCCAGTCCTCGGGCCAAGGGTCTGTTCCAACGGGCGATCATCCAGTCGGGTTCGTTCCGCTCTGAACCCATGGCCGTGGCCGAAGGCACAGAGGGCAAGAACCCGCAATCGGGCCTCGCCGTGGGTGAGCGCCTTATCGGTGCCGGTCAACCGGTGACCGGTTCCGCCCTTCGCGCCGTCTCGGTCAAGGCGATCTATGAGGCCTATAGGGTTGGACCCCGCGACATTGATCCTTACCGCGTCATTGCCGACGGCGTCACCTTGCCCGCCGCTGGTCTGGACTCGGTGATCGACAATCCAACCACCTTCAATTCGGTTCCGGTCATTACGGGCACCAACCGCGATGAGATGAAGCTGTTCAACGCCCTGAACCCCAAGATGGTCAAATATACGCTCGGCGTCCTTCCCGCAGCGCGGGACAAGGCCCTCTATGAGGCCGCCTCGCTCTATCCGAGCCGGATGTGGCGGGCCAATGCGGTCGACGTTCCGGCCAATCGTATGGTGCAAGGCGGTCACGCGCCGGTCTGGGGCTACCGCTTTGATTGGGACGAACAGGGCAAGGTCCTGACCACCGATCTGGGTCAGTTGCTCGGCGCAGGCCACAGCATCGAAATCCCCTTCGTCTTTGGCCATTTCCAGCTCTTGGGGGCCTTTGACCAATATGCCTTCACCAAGGACAATGCGCCCGGCCGGATCGCCCTGTCGGATTCGATGATGAGCTATTGGGTCAATTTCGCCGCGACGGGTGCGCCCGGACGCGGGGTCGATGGTCGCCTGCCCGAGTGGAAGACCTGGTCCAACGCCTCTGACGCCGACCGGCTAATGATCTTCGACAGCACCGCAGGCGGCGGCTTGCGGATGAGCAAGGATCAGGAAAGCGGCGAGCGTATCGTGCGCGACCTGATGGCCGATCCCACCATCCCCACCAACGATCAGCGCTGCGAGATCCTCGCCGGGGTCACGCGCGAACATCCAGAGCTGATGGCCGTTGCGGGTAAGGGCTGTGCTTCGGCCACCCGCACAGGCGGCTAGAGACGGAACGTCTAAGGGAGCGGTTGGCGTCTTGGCGCTGACCGCTCCTGCCTCTTTTCACGGCTTCGAGAGAGATAGTTTTAAATACGATAATTAGATTGTTACCCTGCTCGTATCGACGACCGATACAGAGGCGTAACAATCGTGATCCGTTCCCTAGGCCTCGCCGCCGTCCTGCTGCTCTGCGGCGCGGGTCAGGCTCTGGCCGATCCGTGCAAGGCCATTCCCGACAGCGGCCCTATGCCGACCTACCTCTATAAGGGCCAGAGCTTTTCAGGGCCCGTGGTTCAGGTGCTGGATGGCGATTCCCTCTGCGTCGCCGTCGGTAAGGGCCCGCAAAACTGGGTCGAGGTCCGGCTGAGCGACTTCTACGCGCCAGAATCTCGCGAGCCCGGTGGTCCCGAGGCCAAGGCCGCCTTGGGTCGCATTGCGCTGGGCAAGGTCGCGACCTGCGTCTCGAAAAACCGAACCTATGACCGCATCGCCGCCCGCTGCACTATCGGTGGCCGCGCCTTGGGTGAGTTGCTGACTGCCGCCGGTGTGGCCCAAGGCGGGCGAGCCTATCCGGGCAAGACAACCTCAGCCTCGGGCACCTCAAGCCAAGCCTTCACCACCTGCGCCGCCGCCCGAACCGCCGGTGCCGCACCCCTTCGCAAAGGCCAAGCGGGCTATAATCCCAAGCTCGATGGCGACCGCGACGGGGTGGCGTGCGAGGTAAAGTGACCGCTACCCCTTTGACACCGCCTGCTGAACACCCGAAGATCGGTGCATGACCCCAGCCTCGCTCCTCGACCTGCTTCTGCAGCCCGCCAGCCCGGATCACAGCGGTGATCTTCGCGGCTTTCTCAAAGAGTGGGGGTCGGGAACGCCTGCCTCTTCATCGGCCTTTGAGCGGCTGGTACAGGTGGCCTTGCGGGCTGATGGGCGGTTGAAGGCTGGGTCTGCGGGCCATCAGGCGGCGATCCGGCGGCTGTTTCCCACCACACCCGACGATGCCATCACCGCCTTTTGCGTCAGTGAAGATCAGGGACCAAAGCCCTCAGGGATCCTCTCGACCCTGACGCCCAAAGGCGATGGATTCGTGCTCAATGGCCGTAAGCGTTGGGGCAGCATGTCGCCTCTGGCAGACCTGCTCTATATCGCCGCCTCCATCGGTCAGAAGGACGGCCGCAATCAACTGCGCATGGTCAAGGTCGCGACCGGCAGCGCGGGTCTGAGCCTCGATAGTAACGGCTACGAGGCCTATGCAGGCCATATGCCCATCGCCGACCTGATCTTGACCGACATAGCGGTTCAGGCCAGCGACGTGATCGAGGCCGACGCCTATGAGGCTTTCATCAAGCCCTTCCGACTGGTCGAGGATGTCTACAATACCGCTGGTACCCAGATCGGGCTCCTGACCCTTGGCCGGATACATGGCTGGCCTCAGGAGCTGCTCGAGGACCTGATCGGCTTGATTATCCAAGCCCACGCCATCTCCCAGACCCCGATGTCTCGTCCCGCCGATGTGCTGCTAATGTCGGCCTATTTCCGCGCCTCGAGCGCGCTTTGGGACCGATTGGGCGCGGCTTGGGATCTGGTGCCCGAGGCTGAGCGCACCGCTTGGAGCCCGCAGACCGGCACCTTGGGCGTGGCCGCCCGCGCCCGCGAGACCCGCCGACAGCAGGCTTGGGCTTCTTTTCAGGTCGCCTAATCGGCCTTGGGTGCTTGTGCGCGTCTGATCCTTGTCTAGGGTGGGGGAAAATATCCACCCTTAGAGAGGTCGCCATGTCGCCCAACTTTACCAACCTATTTTCCGTCAAGGGCAAGGTCGTCCTGATCACCGGCGGATCGCGCGGCATCGGCGAGATGCTGGCCGCTGGCTTTCTGGCCAATGGGGCTAAGGTCTATATCTCATCGCGCAAGGCCGGGGCCTGCGACGAGACCGCCAATCGCCTGATGGAGGCCTATGGCGGCGAGGTCATTTCTCTGCCTGCCGACCTGTCGACGGTCGAGGGCTGCGAGTCCTTGGCCAAGCGGCTGTCCGATCTGGAACCTAAGCTTGATGTCCTGATCAACAATGCCGGGGCCGCTTGGGGCGCGCCGCTGGAAACCTTCCCGGAAGCCGGGTGGGACAAGGTCATGGACACCAACGTCAAGGGAGTCTTTTTCCTGACCCAAAAGGTCCTGCCGCTGCTGCGTGCTGCGGCCAGCAAGACCAGCCCGGCTCGGGTGATCAATATTGGCTCGATTGACGGGCTGAAGTCGGC
>CANKPO010000105.1 GCA_947484535.1 Caulobacteraceae bacterium | reverse complement strand
CTGCATCCCATGAGTGAGCGTCAACCCCGACGGCCCCAGCGGCCCATCGCCTATCTCTGCCTGATTGTGCTGGTGGCCCTTGTCGCCCTTGGCACGATGCGGCAATTAGGGCTTGCTACAACCTCTAAACCCGCTGCCAATTTGGAAATGATCCGATGAACAGGCTTACGACGCTCATAGTCGCCCTTGTGGTAGCCGCCGCGCTGATTGGGGCTGGAGCCTATGTCTGGAACACAGATCTCAAGTGGCAGCCCAAGACCATCACCAAACATCAGGCCGAGATCACCAAGATCGTCGAAAGCGCCGGTTGGGTGTCCCCCGGCAAAACGGGTCCTACCCTCTATATGATCGGCTTTCGGTCCTGCCCTGACTGTGTGCGTTTCAAAACCGAAGAGTTTCCCGGCCTCCACGCCGTGGGCGTCGATACGCGCGTGATCGAGGTGGCGCGGGCCGAGGTCAATGGCGTGGCCAAATCCACCCCAGCCGAGCGTTCCACCGTGGCAGAGCTTTGGACTAATCGCTCTTGGGCCCTGTTCGAAAACTGGAATAGGGTTCCCGTCGAGGCCTGGACCGCGCCCGGTATTGCGCCCGCCGATGGCGACACCGGCCGCACCGCCGTGGTCGAGTCGGGCCGCAAGATGGTCGCTGACCTTCGCCCCCTCTTGAAGGATAATGGCGTGAACTTCGCCTATCCGACCCTGATCTGGTGGACCAAGGACGGCAAGATGAGGGCCTGCGCCTGCGAACAGCGAGAGACCTACCGCTTTGTGCGGGCTGAACTGGGTGTCAAAGACCCGGCATCTTAAGACTTCGATGCTGGTTTCACTCAAATCCGCCTATGCCCAGCGCCTTGAGGCCGGAACGATCCGTTCTGACTCGGCCCAAGCGGCTGCCATCGAGACCCTGTTTCGGCTCGAAAACGAACTAAAGGCCGCGCAGGAGCCGCAAGGCTTTTCGCTGTTTCGCAAATCGAAGTCCTTTGGCGGCATCAAGGGCGTCTATCTTTGGGGACCGGTCGGGCGGGGCAAGTCCATGCTCATGGACCTGTTCTTTGATACTGCCCTCGTTCGTCGCAAGCGCCGCGCCCACTTCCACGCCTTCATGGCTGAGGTCCACGGTCTGATCGATCAGTGGCGAAAGGGCACCCCCGCCGAGCGCAAGGCACGCTTTGGGCAGAACCGAGGCGATGATCCCATCGTGCCGGTCGCGGACCTGATCGCCGAGCAGGCTCAACTCCTGTGTTTTGATGAGCTACAGGTCACCGACATTGCCGACGCCATGATCTTGGGCCGTCTGTTCGAGGCCCTGTTCGCCAAGGGTGTAGTGCTTGTCGCGACCTCGAACCGGCCACCGCACGACCTCTATAAGGACGGCATCAACCGGCCGCTCTTTACGCCCTTCATCGACATGCTGGGCGCGCGGATGGAGATTGTCGCGGTCCGGGGTCCGACCGACTTTAGGCTCGACCGGCTCAAGGGGGCGCGGGTCTATTTCTCGCCTCTCACCTCCGATCAGGGCCAAGCCTTTGACGCCCTCTGGTCAGACCTGACCGATGCCGCACCCGAGACGGGCGCGACCTTGGAGGTTTTGGGCCGCCAAATTCGACTGCCTCGGACCTGTGGCGGCTTTGTGCGCACATCTTTCGCGAGCCTTTGCGGCCAAGCCTTGGGGGCGCAGGACTATCTGGCGCTGGCGGCGCGGTTCCACACGGTATTTTTAGACGACATTCCGCGCCTAGAGATTGCCCGTCGCAATGAGGCCAAACGGTTCGTCACCCTGATCGACGCCCTCTATGAGGCCGGAACCAAACTGATCGCCTTGGCTGAGGCGGAACCGGACGACCTCTATCCCGCCGGTGACGGAGCCTTTGAGTTCGAGCGCACGGCCTCACGTCTGCATGAGATGCGGTCGGAAGCCTATCTGGATCGGGTGAAGGACTAGCTCAGCAGGGTAGGCGCAGTTCGAACACCGAGCCCTCATCACTGGATTGGACCAAGCGCAGATCACCGCCATGGGCCTGAGCCAGTTCGCGCGCGATGGCGAGGCCAAGGCCGGTGCTGCCGCTGCGGCCCGATCCAGCAAAGGGCTGGAACAGACGCGGACGCAGTCGCTCTGGCACGCCCGGGCCATTATCGACCAGTTGAACAACGAACATGGTGCCATCTCGCTCAAGGCTGACACGGACCGTGCCGCGAACCTCTGGCTTGGGTGCGGACTCAATGGCCTCGCGGGCATTGCGCAGCAGATTGAGCAGGATGCGATGGAGTTGGTCCGGGTCGGCCTGCACCTGATCCTGAGCGCTCAGCGCGGCCCCAAGCTGAACACCGTCAGGTGACAGGCCCGCATCCTCGGCTGCGGCCTCCAGCGCCGCCTTGAGGGGCACAGCGACTGGCCTCGGCACCGCCTCTTGGGTCTTGCCATAGGCCAGCACATCGGTGGCGAGGGTCACGGCGCGGTCCAGCGCCCGCTCAAGGCGCGGCAGGGCCTGGGTTACGCTGGGATCCCCAGACTGCGCCAAACGCTCAGAGGCGATCTGGGCACTGGTCAGCATGTTGCGAAGGTCATGATTGATCTTGGCCACTGCCTCGCCCAAGGCCGCCAGCCTCGCCTTGGCCTGCAAAGCGGTGCGAACGTCGGTCTGCATCCGGTCGAGCTCGGCCTCAGCGCGGCCCACCTCGTCACGACGACCCGATAGGCCGACCTGCGCGCGCGGGTCTTCGGGGTCTGCCCGAAACCGCTCCATGGTCCGCGTGATGCGCTGCATCGGACGAACGAGGAAGGCATTGAGCGATAGATAGACCAAGCCGCCCGCAAAGACCGAGGTGAAGAGGGTCACCGCCACAACTCGCCACAGATAGGCAAAGAGCTCTTCGCGGAGCACCTTGTCCGGCGCGACGATCTCGACAAAGTCCGCCTCACGAAATTGCGGCGCGGCCACCACACGGACCATCTGGTCGGGGCCGCCAAACAGGGTCTGGAACGGTGCGCTCAGCCAAGCGATGGGATTGGGATCGCGCAGATCCACCAGATAGGGCGTGCGCTCCATGCGCGGTCCAGCCAGCAACAGACGTCGCAGCCCGTCACTCTGAACGGCCACAGACACCACGCCTGCCCCTTCGAGCAACTGCTTGGATAGGCCCTTGGACACCTTGCGGCCCGGCGCCCCGTCGACTGCGGTCGAGGCCAGTTCCGCGAGCCGCACCCGCTCTGACAGCCACCGCTCCTCATAGGAGGCTAGCGACGGCGCAAGGATCAGCAATTGGGACAGAACCACAAACAGACAGGTAAGGATCAGCAGACGTGATGACAGGCCCCCGGGCCAGAAGAACCGCCGGGCGTTTCGCGCGGGGCTGGTTACCCGCGCAGGCTTAAGGTCTGGAGCGGCGTCCGCCATGCTCCCTAATTACTTCAAGCAAGCCGTTTGAGCAATGAAACCAAAAGGCGCGTGCGCGCGGAGAACAGAAGGGGCGTAAAATATTGCCCAGCCAGTCGCTTATTGATCTCTCCGCGCGTGGGATAGGGGGCGATGATCGAGGTCATGGCGGTGAGCTTGAGCTTGGAGGTCATGGCCAAAACCCAAGGCTGGATCAGGTCTCCCGCTGCTGGGCCAACGATCGCCGCGCCAAGCACCTGGCCCTTGGCCGACAGGATCAGCTTGCCCTTGCCATCAGTCCGGCCCTCAGCCACGGCCCGGTCATTGCCGCTGAAATCGGCGGTGATGATCTGAATATCCGCGCCATGGACAGCGCGGGCTTGGGCTTCGGACAGACCAACAGCGGCAATTTCGGGATCGGTATAGGTCGCGCGGGGCACCATAAGGGCTGAAGCCTTGATCGGCTGCGCAAAGAGGGCCTTGCGGATGATCAGGCCCGCATGGGCCCCAGCCGTATGGGTAAAGCCCCCCTGCCCGCTGACATCGCCAATGGCAAAGACGCGGCGATTGGTGGTCAGCAGTTGATCATCCGTCAGGATCGATCCGCGCTCATCCAGCCCGATCCCGGCCAGCGACAGGTCCAGTCCCTCGACGTTCGGCGCCCGGCCCGTGGCGACAAGCAGATGACTGCCCTCTAGACGCGTTTCTTGATCGCCCAGCCGATAGGTCACCGCGACGCCGACATCTGTTGTGGACACCGCCGTCGCCTTGGCCCCTTCGCGCAGGTCTACCCCATCGGCCCGCACCGCCTCGATGACGATGGCGGCGAGATCGGCATCCTCGCGCGGCAGGGCGCGGTCGGCTTCCAGAACCGTGACCTTGGTGCCCAGACGCACAAAGGCTTGGCCCAGTTCCAGACCGATGGGACCGGCACCCAAAATGATCAGATGGCTGGGCTGCTCGGTCAGTTCAAACAGGGTCTCGTTGGTGAGGTAGGGCGTCGCCTCTAGCCCGGGGATCGGCGGCAGCTTGGGCCGTGAGCCGGTGGCAATCACAATCTTGCGCGCCTTGACCCGGACATCACCGCCCTGAACCGTGTCTTCACCCACAAACCGTGCTGTTTCACGCACGACGGTGCAGCCAAGGCCTTCGAACCGCTCTTGGCTATCGTGCGGCGCAATGGTGGCGATGGCCCGGTGGACATGGGCCATGACGGCAGCAAAATCGATCTGGGGTTCTGCTGTAGAGCTGATGCCCAGATCGCCGGGCGAGCGCAGGGTATGGGCAACCTTAGCCGCTGCGATCAGGGCCTTAGAGGGGACACAGCCATAGTTCAGGCAGTCGCCGCCCATCTCGCCCTTTTCAAACAGGACGGTCTTGAGGCCCAACTGCGCCGCGCCCGAGGCGACCGACAGCCCGCCAGATCCTGCGCCAATGACGACGATATCGGCATGGATGGTTCGGCTCATATGGCGTCTCCCGATTTGCGGAACCGGCGAAGCACCACCGGCAACAGTGACAACAGGCCAAGGCCGACCAAGGGCAAGAGGACGTGGGGCTCAAAGATCACCCTTAGGTTCGGCTCTTGTCCTGAGGCAAAGACCTCGCCCAGTCCCGCCCCCAAGCCCGAATAGACGAGGGAACCCGGCAGGATACCCAGCACCGTCGCGGCCAAGAAGGTCCGAAGCGGAATATTGACAAATCCTGCCGCCAGATTGACCAGCCAGAACGGCATGACCGGGATCAGGCGAAGGGTCAGAATATAGGAGAAGGCATCGCGCCGGACGCCCTCTTCGATCCTAGAGATGGTTGACCCCGCCTTACCGCGCAAACTATCGCCCACGGCCGTGCGGCAAACTAAAAAGATCACAGCCGCCCCCAAGCTCGCGCCGCTTGATGCAGCGGCGGCACCGAGCCAAGGCCCAAAGAGGAACCCGCCGCTGAGGGTCATAACCAGAGCTCCCGGCAGCGACAGGCTGACCACAGCAATATAGATCAGGATATAGAGGCCGAAACTGAGCACCGGATGCAGGGCGACAAAACCCTGCAACTGATCCCTCCGCGCCTTCAGCTCGGCCAGGCTCAAATGGTCTCCAAGGCCGCTGGCGATCACTGCCGCGACAGCCAGGGCAACCAAGATCAGCGGGCCAAATCTCTTGATCCAGTTCATGCTCGTTATCCTCTCGGGTTGGCCTAGTCCTGACCAACCGCCTGTGTCACGCTGGTAAAGCCGTCTGCCTTGAGACGCGCGGCCAAGTCACGCTTGATGGCCGTAATCAGGCCCGGACCGGAATAGGCCATGGCCGAATAGAGT
>CANKPO010000104.1 GCA_947484535.1 Caulobacteraceae bacterium | reverse complement strand
TATGATAGGCCAAAAACCCATCGGCAATATCGACCCGACCTGAAGACCCGTTAGACATCATTCATCTCCTCAGTCCTTACCAGGCATAGGCCTCTGGCGCAGGCCCAACGGCGGGGAATATAGCATCGATCGCAGTAAGGAAGTCTTCCGCAAGACGAAGGCTCGGCACATGCAGCACAGACGAAAGCTGTGCTTGGCTGCCCGGCCCGATGATGGTCGAGGTTACGCCCGGTTGGTGCAGCAGCCACGCCAAGGCAACAGCCGTTGGGGTCTCGCCGATGGAACGACAAAGTTCGCCATAGCGCGCCAGTTGATCTGACCGCGCTATGGCCGCTGCGCGAACCGCCTCCGACTGTCGTCGGCCACCCGTCTCCTGCCCCGTGCTGGCCAGCAATCCACCCGCTAAGGGGCTCCATGTGATGAGGCCAAGACCATAGGCCTGACAGGCCGGAAGGACCTCTAGCTCCACCCGTCGCTCAATCAGATTATAGAGGCCCTGTTCACAGACCAAGCCCAACCCGTGACGCTGCCCTGCCCGCTCATTCATCTGGGCGATTTTCCAGCCGGGGAAGTTGCTGGAGCCGACATAGGTGATCTTGCCTTGGCTGATCAGACGATCCATGGCCTGCCAGATCTCCTCGGGCGGCGCGGCCCGGTCGATATGATGCATCTGGTAGAGGTCAATATGGTCGACACCCAACCGCTTGAGACTGGCGTCACAGGCCATCTGGATATGACGCGCCGACAGGCCGCGATCATTGATCTGATCGGACATGGGCTCATGGACCTTGGTGGCCAAGACAATCCTATCGCGGCGGCTGGGATCCTGCGCCAACCATTTTCCGACAAGGGTTTCGGTGGTTCCCACGCCCAGATGGCCGCCATATTGGTTGGCCGTATCGATGAAGTTGATCCCCGCCACTAGGGCGTCACTGAGGATGGCAAAGGACTCAGCCTCTGAGGTCCTCGGACCAAAATTCATCGTACCAAGGCACAGGCTACTGACCTTAAGGGCGGATCGACCCAGCTTACGATAGTCCATCATCTTCCCTTCCATCCGACCCTAGGGCGCGCGCAGGGTTGCGCCGGTCCGCAAGCCCTCAACAGACTGTGCCACGCTCTCCCTCGCCAGATACTGCGCCCGCTCGGACAGACCCTTATAGGCCTCATAGGTGATCGACGGCACGATCGGCTCACGAAACCATGGGGCATAGAATTCGAGATTGGGGATCGAGCGGATTTCATTGGCAATATTGGGTGTGCCACCATGCCATGCCCTGACGTCCCGGATCATGATTGCCCCCGCTGGCGCTGGGCAAACGGTGCTGAGCCTCATCCATTCTGGCTCGTTCTCGAGGGTCGGGATGGGCACACGCGAATGCTGGGTCCCCGGGATCTGACGGGTGGGGCCATTAAAGGGCGTCACGTCTTGCGGCAAGAAGTTCACACAGACATAGGGGCAAGGCAGGTCCCGGATGCTCAACTGACCGCGAGGGTCATAGAAGGAACTGTACGGGGTCTGACCGCCCGGTGCCCAGTCTCGAACATCGGAATGGAGCGGCTGATAGCCCACCGCGCCGGGCAGGCAAAAGTCACCGCTAGCCGCCCTTAGAACGTAATCAGGGGACCCAAAGATGGCGGAGACAAGGTCCGTAGCCGCGCGGGCCTCGAGCATCATCTGCCATTCGGGTCTGTGCAATTGGCTGCGGGTCAGGCTGGAGCCGCCAAAGGAATAGCGGTGCGACCCACGATTGCCCTTACGACCCTCATCGAGCGCAAGGATCTCGGCAGCGACCGCGTTGCAGCCCTCCCGCAGGAACGCGGTCTGCTCGTCATTGAGGATATTGGCGACCACGACAAAGCCGTCGCGGTTGAACAGTTCCACCACCCTCGCGACATCCTTGGCTTCAAGAATCTCTAGCCCCTTGATGCCATTGTTGGCTTCAAGATGGGCGCGCAAGGCGATGGTCGATGGATCGCTCATCCATCCCTCCGCGTCAGAACGGTTCATCTCCCCTAGCCTCATGAGGTTCGTCTCCTAACTAGCAACCTTCACACTATTATATATATCGTCAATAACTGTTTATCGGTTTGATGTCTAACGTGACTGTTTGGGTGTCTCGGGACGGATGATCAACGGCCTGCATCGGCTCTTTCTTCTTATGAGATCAGACCAAACCCAAGGATCTGTACTAAGAGATTAGGCGGTAAAATTCATCGCAATGAAAGACCCAAAACCGTGCTCCACACCCTCAGCATCGACACCTGGTCTCTCACCGTCGACACTGCTTTCGGCATTATCCGGCGCCTACGATGTGGGGCACGCGACGTGCTGCGGCCCATGTCAGATGCGAGCCGCGACCCAAGACTGTCGGGTTGCTTCGCGCTGGTGCCTTTCGCCAATCGCATCGATCAGGCACGGCTTGCCTTTGAGGGACGTGTCGCCGAGATGGGCCCTGCCCTGCCCGAACCCCACGGACTTCACGGAACCGGATGGCAATCTGATTGGACAGCAGAAGACATAGGGTCCGACCATCTGGTCCTGACCCTTGAAGGTGGCGCAGACCGGGCTTGGCCTTGGCGCTGGCGTGCGGAGCAACGTTTTTGCATTACGCAATCGGGCCTGACGGTCGATCTGACCCTGACCAACATCGACACGGTTTCGGCCCCCGCGAGCATCGGGCTACATCCCGCCTTTTTGCTCGAGGCTGAAACGCGAATTGAAACGGGCATCGAAGGGATTTGGGACTGTCGGCCCGACCTTATTCCCAGCGACTGGCGACCGATCGGTTGGCCCGATATCGAAGCGCACCCCCTCGACAATTGCCTCACAGGTTGGTCAGGACGCGCGACTATTAGAACGCCAGATCAGCGCCCGATCACCCTTGTTGCCGACACCAGCCAACTTCAGGTCTACCGACCAAAGGGTGAGAATTTCGTCTGTCTGGAGCCTGTTACGGCCAGGCCTAATGTCTGGACACCCATCAAGAACGGCCCCGTCGAGCCCCCCGCGATATTGGTACCGCAAGAGCGCCTGTCCGTGACAATGACCCTATCGGCCTAGGGCACCCACGCAGGCGGCTGTTTTGGCGCTGACCTCAGCGGCGGATAGTCCGGGGCGGTAGAGTTCAGAGCCCAGACCAAACCCGCTTGCGCCTGCCCCCTGCCATTCGGCCATGGCGGAGGGACCTATACCGCCGACAGCAATGACCTTCACGTGACGCGGAAGGACGGCACTGATGGCCTTGAGATAGCCAGAACCGAGGATCGCGGCGGGGAACAGCTTCAAAAACCTTGCTCCCGCATCAATGGCCGCAAAGGCTTCGGTAGGGGTCATAAAGCCGGGCAAGGCCTCCAGCCCGAGGGCAAGGCTACGCATGATCACATCGCGATTGACGTTTGGTGAGACGGTGAACTGACCACCCGCCGCCTTGACCGCGTCCACATCTGCAAGGCTCAGGACCGTGCCCGCACCAACCATCATCTGGTCCTTGAACCGGATCGCGAGCCGGCGAATGCTCTCGAGCGGTTCAGGAGAATTGAGCGGCACCTCCATGGCCCGAACGCCCTGCTCATAGAGGGCCTCACCGATGGCAATTACCTCATCTGGCGTCACTCCGCGCACAATGGCGACGATGGGAAGCTGTTCCAAAGCCTGATCGATGGTCATAGAGCGATCCCTTCAATGATCGAGATGAGACCGGCCAGCGCCGCCGCTTCACCGTCGATGGTCTGGTTAGACCTGCCGCGCGCCGCCAAGGCCTGACCATAGGCGGCGCAAAGGGCTGGGTCGCCGATCAAGGTTACAGGCTCATCGTCAGATACGCCCAACAGCCGAGGGCTTGAAGCGACATCGGACCCAATCAATAGGCCCGACAGGAACCCTGCCGACTGGCCCCCCGCCAATGATCCCGTCAGTTGTTGGGCGCGAAGACCAAAGAGACGCGCGCTTAAGGCATCACCCTCCCCCACCGCGGCAAGCCCTGCGGCAAAGCCCCCTGGCTCGGCGGGGTCTTCAACCGTTGCCAAGATGCTGTGCTGGCTGAGCAGGGCATAGAGTTCACCAGTCATGGCCGTGACAAAATCGGTGATCTTGCCGCCTTCAACCCAGACCCACTTGGCGTGGGTGCCGGGCAAACAAAAGAGGCCGGTTTGCACTGTCGAGGCCAGGGCACCAAAGATCTGCACCTCTTCGCCGCGCATCACGTCTGGCCCATGGGCCTGACCCACGGTGCGCACACCCGGCACGATCCAGACACCTTCTGCAGGCTGAACGGGCCCCTTCGCAACTGCCTTTGCATCCGCCGGACAGTCGACATAGGGCGCAGCCATCCAACCGAGATTGGACCCCGCCATACCGCTCAGCAGAACGGGCAAGCCTTCAGCCTTCAGAGCTGGGCAGATGTCCTGCTCTAGCCTGAGGGGCACATCGCCCCGGCCGATCTTGGAGACGCCAAAGGGAAAGCTGGCACTTGCCACCGCCCTGCCCGCCTCGATCCGCCAAGCGCGGACATTGGTCGTACCCCAGTCGCAGGCCAGCCAAGCGCTCACGTGCGCCCACCGTCTATGACAAGGTTCTGGCCGGTGATCATGGCGCTATCGTCGGCGGCGAGAAACAGAACAAGCCGCGCGACATCTTCCGGCGCAATCCGTTTCTTCAGTGCCACCTGTTCCATCCAAGCCGCTTCTGCCTCTGGCGTCAGCCAAAGTTGTAACTGGCGTTCTGTAACTACCCAGCCCGGGGACACGGCATTGACCCGGATATTGTCCGCGCCCCATTCGCGCGCCAAGGATTTGGACAGACCGATCACCGCCGCCTTGGCGGCCGTATAGGCGCTGAGGTCAGCCGGGCCCAACAGGGCATTGATCGAGGATAGATTGATGATTGATCCCCCGCCGCTGGCCACCATCCCGGCCTGCACCGCCTGCGACGCCAAGAAGACCGGATCAAGATTGACCGCCAGATTGGCCCGCCAAGCGCTGGCAGCCATCTCTGCGGCGCGGTGCCTTTGATCATTGGCGACATTGTTGACCAGCACCGTGACCGGTCCCCATTGGTCCGCCGCCTGCGCGATGGCGGCCTGCAACGCTTCAGCGCGCGTCACATCGCAAGCTTGGAACGAGACCGTACCGCCCAAGCGCGCCGCTAAGGCCTGCCCCGCCTCAACCGCAATATCGATGAACGAGACCTTTGATCCTTGCGCGGCAAAGGCTTCGACAAGGGCTGCGCCTATGCCGGTCGCGCCCCCGGTGATGAAGACGTGGCGGTCCTTCAGGCTGGGATAGTGGGCAAAGGCTCCCATCAGTGGGACTCGCGACTGACCGCATCGCCGCTCGAGCCGACCAGAAAATCTTGGTCACAGCCCCGGTCGGCTTGCAGCACCGTGTCGACATAGAGCTTGGCCCAGCCCCGAACATAGGGAGAAGCAGGCCGCGCAAGTGCAGGGTCTGCAGCACGCCGAGCCAGTTCCGCCTCATTGACCTGGAGGGTCAAGGTCCGCGCCGGTCCATCCAGCGCGATCAGGTCACCGTTTTGGACGAGAGCGAGAGGGCCACCCGCATCGGCCTCTGGGTTCACATGCAAGATCACCGTACCAAAAGCCGTGCCGCTCATTCGCGCATCGGATATCCGCACCATATCGCGAACGCCCTTGGCCAAGAGCTTGGCAGGCAAGGCCATATTGCCGACCTCGGGCATCCCCGGATAGCCCTT
>CANKPO010000103.1 GCA_947484535.1 Caulobacteraceae bacterium | reverse complement strand
GTCACCAACAATCACGTCATCGAAAATGCCGCCGAGATCAAGGTCGTGCTCAAGGATGAGCGCGAGCTGAAGGCCACGGTTGTTGGCCGCGACGAGGCCACTGATCTGGCCGTGCTCAAGGTCGAGGGCAAGGACTTTGCCTTTGTCAGCTTCGAAAAATCGGCCAAGCCCCGCGTCGGTGACTGGGTCATCGCCGTTGGCAATCCGTTCGGTCTGGGCGGCACGGCCACCTCTGGCATCGTGTCTGCCTTTGGACGGGAGCTGGGTGAGACCTTTGTCGATTACATCCAACTCGACGCTGCGATCAATCGCGGCAATTCGGGTGGTCCGACCTTTGACATCTATGGCCGGGTGATTGGCGTCAATACGGCGATCTTCTCGCCGTCTGGCGGTTCGGTTGGTATCGGCTTTGCTATTCCTGCCGACATTGCCGACACGGTCACCAAGCAGTTGATCAAGTCGGGTAAGGTCTCACGCGGCTATATGGGCGCGGTGATCCAGAACTTTGACGCTGAAATGGCCGCCGCTCAGGGCATTGATGTCCGCAAGGGTGCCATCGTCGCTGAGGTGGTTCCCGGTGGCCCTGCCGAAAAGGCCGGCATCCAGCCCGGTGACGTGGTCTTGAGCGTCAATGGTAAGGCTGTGTCCTCCTCGTCGGAAATGACCCGTGAAGTGGCCAAGACCTTGGCGGGCAATAGCATAAGCCTGAATATCCTGCGCGAGGGCAAGCCCAAGACGATTGAGCTCAAGGCTGGTGTTCGCCCGTCCGAAGCGCAATTGAACGGTAGGACCCCCAGCGCCCCTCAAGCGGCTGAACCTGAAGGGTCCAAGTCCCAGCGTCCTTCAGTGCTGGGCATGACTCTCGGCACTCTCGATGGGGCTGCCCGCGCGCGCTACCGCGTGCCCGAAACGGTGCGCGGCGTGCTTATCGAGGGGGTCAATCAGGCCTCTGACGCCGGGATTAAGGAAATTAAGGCCGGTGACGTGCTGGTGCGGGTGGCCGACAAGGCCGTCTCAACGCCGCAGGATGTTGTCGCTGCCGTCGATGGCGCCAAGGCTTCGGGCCGCGAAAGCGTCCTGCTGCTGGTCTATCGCGACGGTCAGACCCGCTTCGTCCTGATCAAGATGGCCAAGTGATCCTTGGGCTGGCCAGAGGCAACTCTGGCCAGCCTGTCGATCCTGCCGGGGGGCTCATGCGTATTCTAATTGTTGAAGATGATGTTGAAGCCGCCGGGGCTATGGCTCGTGGCCTTTCTGAGGCCGGAATAGAAACCGTCCATGCCGCTGATGGGGTCCTTGGCCTTGCAGCGGCTCAGGCGGGCGGCTTTCACGTCCTCGTCATTGATCGCATGATGCCCAATATGGACGGCCTGACCCTGGTAGAGACCCTGCGTCGCGAGGGGGACCAGACGCCGGTCCTGTTCCTGTCGGCGCTGGGTGAGATCGATGATCGTGTCGCAGGCCTCAAGGCGGGCGGCGATGACTATCTGGTCAAGCCCTATGCCTTTGCAGAACTGTCAGCGCGGGTTGAGGCTCTGGCCCGGCGGCGCGAAACCGGCTCTGTCCAGACCATGATTAAGGTCGGTGATCTGGAAATGGACCTGATCGGCCGCGTGGTTCACAGGCACGGCAAGGAGATTGATCTTCAGCCGCGCGAGTTCCAACTGCTGGAATATCTCATGCGCCATGCGGGCCAATCGGTGACCCGCACCATGCTGCTCGAGAAGGTCTGGGAATATCATTTCGATCCCCAGACCAACGTCATTGATGTGCATATTTCGCGCCTGCGGGCCAAGATCGATAAGGGCTTTGACCATCCCATGCTGCAAACTGTGCGCGGCGCGGGCTATCGGCTTGAGGTCTAAGGGTCTTGGCGATCGCCCTGCCGCGGGTCTTTCGAACCACGCCCTTTCGGTTGACCCTGCTGTTCCTGTCGGTCTTCGCGGCATCAGCCAGCATTTTTTTGGGCTATATCTATGTCGCGACCGCCGGGGAAGTGACCAGCCGCGCCGACGAGGCCATCACCCAAGAGATCCAGTCCCTGACCGGCGTCTATCGCCAAGGTGGGGTCAAGGCGCTGAACCGGTCCATGGTGGAGCGCGCGACGGGGGATCGCCCCTTCCTCTATCTGTTGCGGGACCAGACCGGGCAAAGGATCACCGGAACCTTAGAGGCCTCGCCGGTTGAGGGGTTCACCGGCACGCAGAAAAGCGTCAACTTCAAGGTCACAGATACCGACTCCGACGGCGCAGAGGTCCGCCATTCGGCCAGAGGTCAGCAGGTTCGACTTGCGGGCGGTGAAATCCTCTTTGTCGCTTCGGACGTCAGTGGGGCCGAATCCTTTGTGCTCAAGATCTTGCGGGCCATCTGGGGCGCGGGCGCCTTGGTCATCCTGCTGGGTCTGGCGGGCGGGGTTCTGATTAGCCGTAATGTCAATGAGACTATGGCAGGCCTTAATCGCGTGGTGATCGCGGTTCGAGGCGGCGACATCGCGGCTCGCGCCAAGCTGCGCGGCGCCAATGATGAGTTTGACGAACTGGCTTCGGGCCTGAACGATATGCTCGATCGTCTCGAGCGATCCATGGGCGGCTTGCGCCATGTCGGCGACGCCATTGCCCACGATCTGCGCTCGCCCTTGAGCCGCCTTCGCTCACGGCTGGAACTGGCCCTGATCGAGGCAGAGACCGGCAAGGGTGATGCTCAGGCCGCCTTGGGTCAGGCGCTGGAGGATGCTGACGGGGTCCTATCGACCTTCAACGCGGTTCTTGCGATCACGCGGCTGCAGTCGGCGGTGGAGGCCCCTGATCAGGTTCGGTTTGATCCAGGCGACTTGGCCAAAGGCGTGGCAGAGCTCTATGAGCCCCTTTGTGAAGACAAGGCCATCGAGTTCAAGCTGGAGGCCACACCCGCCCTGATCGTGCGCGGCAATCGTGAATTTATCGCCCAAGCCTTGGCCAACATCCTCGACAATGCGGTGAAATATACGCCCGAAGGCGGTGCCGTGCGCCTGCGCGTCCGGCGCAGGGCCTCCGGCGAGGTGGAGTTTTCAGTGACCGACACCGGCCCCGGCGTGCCGGAACTGGACCGGCCCCGCGTGGTGCAAAGGTTCGTGCGTCTGGAACATAGTCGCAGTCAGCCGGGGGCGGGCCTTGGCCTATCCTTGGTCGCCGCTGTGGCGGAGGCCCATGGCGGGCGGCTGGAACTGGACGAGGGCCCAGGCGCCCTGAACGGCAGTGGTCCGGGCCTTCGGGTGGCGCTGGTTCTGCCAAGACCGAGTTAGGATGGCGACGGTCGCACGCTGGCTTTGCTGAATCCCGCCAAGGCCTTGCGTCATCGGCCCGTTTCCCTTAGAAGCACCGGTTCTTACAAGTCGCCTGGCCATTAGGCATGCCATGGCGGCTCTTAGTGCACCATCAGAGGACAGGGCTGTTAAAGGCTCTGCAGCAAAATGCCGAAGTTGAAGACCAAATCTGGCGTTAAAAAGCGCTTCAAGATCACTGCGACCGGCCGGATCAAGGCTGGCGTTGCGGGCAAGCGTCACCGCTTGATGAGCCACAATGCCAAATATATCCGCCAAAACCGCGGGACGAAGGTGATGTCGGACGCCGACACCAAAATCATCAAGCTGTTCATGCCCTACGCCTGACCGGCGCTTGTTCCTGCAATTTTAAATCAAGGTGATCTCATATGGCGCGCGTTAAACGGGGCGTAGTCTCCCACGCTAGACACAAAAAAGTTCTCGAGCAGGCCAAGGGTTTCTCTGGCCGCCGCAAGAATACCATCAAGACGGCTAAGGCCGCCGTCGACCGCGCTGGGCAATATGCCTATCGCGACCGTCGCAATAAGAAGCGCTCGTTCCGGGCATTGTGGATTCAGCGCATCAACGCTGCGGCCCGCTTGGAAGGCTTCACCTACTCGCAATTCGTGCACGGCCTCGACCTGGCGGGCATCGAGATGGACCGTAAGGTTCTGTCTGATGTCGCCGCAGCCGATCCTGCCGCGTTCAAGGCCATTGCTGACAAGGTTCGTGCAGCCCTAGCCTAAGGCTTGTTGAGCTAACGCTCTTCCCATAGACCTAGACGGCGCGGGCGCTTATAGCCCCGCGCCGTTTGGCGTTTTAACCTATCCGCACAAGGTGCTTCTCATGTCTGACCTCGCGACCCTAGAAGCCGAGATCGTCTCGGCGGTAGAGGCCTCGGCTGATCTGGCCGGACTGGACGCTGTGCGCGTTACGGCCTTGGGCAAGTCGGGCTCGATCTCGGCCCTTTTGAAGGGCCTCGGGGCCATGGGGCCGGATGAGCGGCGTGAGCAGGGGCCGCTGATCAATGGTCTGCGCGATCGGGTGCAGGCGGCACTGGCCGAGCGCAAGACCGCGCTGGAGGCCGCAGCCCTTGATGCCCAACTGGCTGCTGAGCGTCTCGACCTGACCTTGCCCGCGCCGCCGCGCCGCCGGGGCAGTGTCCATCCGACCATGCAGGTGATGGACGAGATGACCGCCATCTTTGCCGAGATGGGCTTTGCCGTCGCCGATGGCCCAGACATTGAAGACGACTTCCATAACTTCACCGCCTTGAACTTCCCGCCCAAGCATCCGGCGCGTGAGACCCACGACACCTTCTTCTTCTCACCCAATGAGGCGGGAGAACGGATGTTGCTGCGTACCCATACGAGCCCGGTTCAGATCCGCACCATGGTCTCGCAGACCCCGCCGATCCGCATCATCGCGCCGGGCCGGACCTATCGCAAAGACAGTGACCAGACCCACACGCCGATGTTCCATCAGGTCGAGGGACTGGTCATCGACCGCAACATCCATATGGGTCACCTGAAATGGACCCTGGAGACCTTTGTTGGCCGGTTCTTTGAGACCAGCGACGTGGTCACCCGTTTTCGCCCCCACCACTTCCCCTTCACCGAACCTTCCGCCGAGTTGGATGTCCAGTGTGACCGCACCGGCGGTGAGTTGAAGGTGGGCCAAGGCTCGAGTTGGCTAGAGGTTCTGGGCTGCGGCATGGTCCATCCCAATGTCATCAAGAACTGCGGCCTTGATCCGGACGAGTGGCAGGGCTTTGCCTTTGGCATGGGCGTCGATCGTCTGGCCATGTTGAAATATGGCGTGCCGGACCTGCGCGATATGTTCGCCAGCGATGTGCGCTGGTTGGCCCACTATGGCTTTAGCCCCTTTGCGGCGCCCAGCGCGGCGGGTGGTTTGAGCTAGAGACAAAAGACCCCCTCCGTCGCTTTGCGACACCTCCCCCAAAGGGGCAGGATCTAAAATCTAAATCTTCTCCCTTTGGGGGAAGTCCCGGCAAGGCCGGGGAAGGGGGTCTGGTCCCCCGGCCCCGCTGGCAAGTTTGAGATGAGAAGATGAAATTCACCCTGTCCTGGCTCAAGCAGCACCTAGAAACCACGGCAAGCGCGCAAGAGATTGTTGAGGCCATGACCATGGCGGGCCTTGAGGTCGAGCATGTTGAAAATCCAGCCCAAAAGCTGGCGGCCTTTACCGTGGCGCGTATCGTCAGTGCCGAGCAGCATCCCAATGCTGACCGTTTGCGGGTCTGTCAGGTCGATACGGTTGATGGCCGCAAGGAGATCGTCTGCGGCGCGCCCAATGCGCGGGCGGGCCTGACCACCATCTATGCCCCCATCGGCGCCTATGTGCCCGGTCTGGATGTGACCTTGGTGGAAAAGCCAGTTCGGGGTGTGGTCTCCAACGGCATGCTCTG
>CANKPO010000102.1 GCA_947484535.1 Caulobacteraceae bacterium | reverse complement strand
GGCCCCTATGTCCAGCATTCGGGCACCTATGCCAATCTGGAGAGCGCCGAAGAGGTGTTCGAGGTCGGCCTGAACCGGGCTGTTACGGTGCTCGCGGAAAAGCGCGCTGGCGGCGGACGCGGACGAGGCCGAACTGAAGCTGCGGCCCTAAAAGATCTCGGTGTTCACCCCGAAACCGGCAAGCCGGTCAAGATCCTGTCGGGCCGTTTTGGTCCCTATATCAAACACGGCGACACCAATGCCAACGTTCCCAAGGGCTCGGAGCCGAGCGACCTGACGCTTGAAGAGGCCGTGCGCCTGCTGGCTGAACGCGAAGCCAAGGGCGGCGGCAAGAAAAAGAAGGCTCCGGCCAAGGTGAAGGCCGAAAAGGCTGCGCCGGTTAAGAAGGTTGCGGCGAAAAAGCCCGCTGCCAAAAAACCGGCTGCGAAGAAGGCGGCAGTCAAAAAGGCGGCGGTGAAGAAGACAGCTACCAAGGCGGAACCGGTCTAATCCTTCGACAAGCATAAGGTTAGGAGAGGGTTGGGTGAGGGCCTTGTATCCCTTCTCCCTTGTTCCCCGCGCAGGCGGGGACCCAGAACCATTCACTCAGGTCGTGAGCGACCCACTGACCACTGCTTTCTCCGACACGGCGGTGAGTTGAGTGGATGAACACCCCCCTCTCCCAACCCTCCCCCCCTCAAGGGGGGGAAAGGGCTTGAGCTAAGGTCTTCCTTGTTTTCTTTAAAACCCCCCCTACCCCGGCTGCGCCGGTACTTCCCCCAGAGGGGGAAGATTTTCCCGTCTAAGATCTTCCCCCTCTGGGGAAGTGGCGCGAAGCGACGAAGGGGGTCTTGTTTAATCGCCCCAAACCCATGTTCCCACAATGTTCTTGCTGTTCAAGCGACTCCGCGTACTAGATAGAACAGCTTAGCCGCCGATGTTCGGGCGGTTGTCGAGAGCCTTTCATGTCTGATCCAAGTCATTTCATCCGCGTGCGCGGTGCCCGCGAGCACAATCTCAAAGACGTCAATGTCGACATTCCTCGGGGCCAGCTTGTGGTGCTGACCGGGCTGTCGGGGTCGGGCAAGAGCTCGCTGGCCTTTGACACCATCTATGCCGAGGGTCAGCGCCGCTATGTCGAGAGCCTGTCGGCCTATGCCCGGCAATTTCTGGAACTGATGGGCAAGCCGGATGTGGACCTGATCGAGGGCCTGTCCCCCGCCATCTCGATCGAGCAAAAGACCACCTCCAAGAACCCGCGCTCGACCGTCGGCACGGTGACGGAGATTCACGACTATATGCGCCTGCTCTGGGCGCGGGTCGGAACGCCCTATTCCCCGGTCACGGGCCTGCCTATCGAGAGCCAGACCGTCAGCATGATGGTCGACAAGATCGTCGGCCTGCCCGAGGGCACGCGCCTGTTGCTGCTCGCCCCGATGGTGCGGGGCCGTAAGGGCGAATATCGCAAGGAGATCGCCGATCTCCAGCGCCAAGGCTTTCAGCGCCTCAAGATCGACGGGGAATTCTATCCCATCGAAGAGGCCCCGGTTCTCGACAAGAAGTTCAAACACGATATCGACGTCGTGGTGGATCGGATCGTCGTCAAGAGCGGCCAAGAACAGCGGCTGGCAGACTCGTTGGAGACCGCCCTGCGTCTGGCCGACGGCATTGCCGTGGCTGAATGGGCCGATATTGAGCCCGGCGCGAAGGAGCCGCAGCGGCTGCTGTTCTCACAGAAATTTGCCTGCCCGGTCAGTGGCTTCACCATCAGCGAGATCGAGCCACGGCTCTTTTCGTTCAACAATCCATTCGGCGCCTGCCCGGCTTGCGACGGACTTGGGGTCAAGCTGACCTTTGATGCCGAACTGGTCATTCCTGATCCCGATAAGGACCTGCACCACGGGGCCATCGCGCCCTGGGCCAAGAGCCCCTCGCCCTTCTATACCCAGACCCTGCAGGCGCTGGCCCTGCACTATGGCTTCTCGATGGACAGGCCTTGGCGCGAACTTCCGCCCGAGGCCAAGAAGGTCATTCTGGCTGGAACCGGCTCGACCAAGATCAAGTTCGCCTATGATGATGGCGCACGCCGCTATGATGTGACTAAGCCCTTCGAAGGGGTGGTGACCAATATGGAACGGCGCTGGCGCGAGACCGACAGCGCCTGGGTGCGTGAAGAGCTCTCTCGCTATCAGTCTGACACCCCTTGCGAGGCCTGCGACGGCTATCGCCTCAAGCCCGAGGCCAAGGCGGTGAAGATCGCGGGCAAGCATGTCGGCGAGGTTTCCGAACTGCCCATCCGCAAGGCGCAGGAATGGTTTGAATCACTCGAGGGCCAACTGACGCCCAAACAGATGGAGATTGCGCGGCGGATCTTGAAAGAGATCAATGACCGCCTGCGGTTCCTCGTCGATGTCGGGCTGGACTATCTGAACCTATCGCGCGCCTCGGGCACCCTGTCGGGCGGTGAGAGCCAGCGCATCCGCTTGGCCAGCCAGATCGGATCGGGCCTGACGGGCGTGCTCTATGTGCTGGATGAGCCGTCCATTGGCCTACACCAGCGGGACAATACCCGCCTCTTGCAAAGCCTGAGGGGTCTGCGCGATCTGGGCAATTCGGTGTTGGTCGTCGAGCATGATGAGGAGGCCATCCTCACCGCCGATCACGTCATCGATATGGGGCCAGCGGCGGGCATCCATGGCGGTCATATCGTTGCCGAGGGCACGCCAGACGATATCATGGCCAATGCCAGCAGCCTGACCGGCCAATACCTGACCGGCGCGCGGGAAATTGCCGTCCCCGATGGTCGCCGTCCGATCAATCGCAAAAAGATGCTCAAGGTCACCGGCGCGCGAGGCAATAATCTGCGCAACATTACCGGCGAAATTCCGGTTGGCGTCTTTACCTGCATCACCGGCGTGTCGGGCAGCGGCAAATCGACCTTCACCATCGAGACCCTCTACAAGGCCGCCGCGCGCCGCATCAACAATGCCAGCGAAGGCCCCGCCGCCCATGACCGGATCGAGGGTCTGGAGCATTTTGATAAGATCATCGATATTGACCAGTCCCCGATTGGCCGCACGCCGCGCTCGAACCCAGCGACCTATACCGGGGCCTTTCAACCGATCCGCGACTGGTTCGCTCAGCTTCCGGAATCCAAGGTGCGCGGCTATGGCCCGGGCCGGTTCAGCTTCAACGTCAAGGGCGGGCGCTGCGAGGCCTGTCAGGGCGATGGTCTGATCAAGATCGAGATGCACTTCCTGCCCGACGTCTATGTCACCTGCGACATCTGTAAGGGCCGCCGCTACAATCGCGAGACGCTGGAGATCCTGTTCAAGGGCCAATCCATCGCTGACATTCTGGACATGACGGTCGAAGAGTCCGCCGCCTTCTTCAAGGCCGTGCCGTCGGTGCGCGACAAGATGGAGACACTGAAGCGGGTCGGTCTGTCCTATGTCAAGGTCGGCCAATCGGCTACCACCCTGTCCGGCGGCGAGGCCCAGCGGGTTAAGCTATCCAAGGAACTGTCGCGCCGGGCGACCGGCAAGACGCTCTATATCCTTGATGAGCCGACCACAGGTCTGCATTTCGAAGACACCAAAAAACTGCTCGAGGTGCTGCACGAACTGGTCGATCAGGGCAATACGGTTGTGGTCATCGAGCATAATCTCGACGTCATCAAGACCGCCGACTGGCTGGTCGATTTCGGCCCCGAAGGCGGCGACGGCGGCGGCCTGATCGTAGCCACCGGCACCCCCGAAGATGTGGCCAAGTCCAAGGACAGCTGGACCGGCAAATATCTCGCTGAGGTGTTGGAACGCCATGAGGTACGCCGAAAGGCTCGGGCCAAGGCCCTGACGTCTAAGAAGAAGTAAGATGAAGCGCGGGGGAATGGGGTGGGGTCAGTGGATGTATCCCCCTCACCCCACCCTCTCCCCCAAGGGGGGCGAGGGCTTATCCGTTCTTTCTTAGCCCTCTCCCTGTGGGAGAGGGTGGGGTGAGGGCCTTACTTGTTTTTTAAACAAGACCCCCTACCCCGGCTGCGCCGGTACTTCCCCCAAAGGGGGAAGATTTACCGTCCGTGATCTTCCCCCTCTGGGGGAAGTGGCGCGAAGCGACGAAGGGGGCCTTGTTTTTTTCCGCATCATTGCGAGGCGCATCGCGCCAAAGTAATCCAGGGCAACATCAATTCAGGTCTGTGTCAGTACCCTCGGTTGCTTCGCTACGCTCGCAATGACGCGGGATGGGGCAGTGGATGAACACCCCCTACCCCGGCTGCACCGGTACTTCCCCCAGAGGGGGAAGATCATAAGCACTAAATCTTCCCCCTCTGGGGGAAGTGGTGCGAAGCGACGAAGGGGGCCTTGTTTTTCCTCACGCGACCCCCGAGGATGCCCCCACCCGACAAAGAGGAAACGAACATGAAGCTCTATGGTGCCCCGAACCCTGCTCCCAATCCGCGCCGCGTGCGGATTTTTCTTGCGGAGAAGGGCATCGACCTGCCCGAGACCCTCGTCAATATGATGCAGCGCGAGCACAAGGCCGACGATTTTGTTGCCAAGAACTCGCTCGGTCAGATCCCGGTCTTGGAGCTAGATGATGGCGATATCATCACTGAGACCATCTCGATCTGCCGATATCTGGAGGGCATCCACCCCGAAAAGCCGCTATTTGGCACCACTCCGCTCGAGGTCGCCAAGATCGATATGGCCATCCGCCGGGTTGAGTTTCAACTGATGAACCCGGTCGGCAATTTCTGGCGTCACGCCCATCCCTATACGGCCAAGCTCTTGACCCAGTTCAAGGATTTCGGCGAGTCCAACCGCGAGGCCGTGGCCCGCGCCATGTTGTGGATGGACCGGGAATTGGAAGGTCACGACTTCATCCATGGCCATAGCTACACCATGGCTGACATTGCCGCCCTGACCACGGTCGACTTCGCCGATTGGATTGGTTTGCCTATGCCAGCTGAAGCCAAGCGCCTGCGCGATTGGCATGCCCGCGTCACGGCGCGTCCGAGCGCCGCCGCCTAGACCTTACCGAACCGTCTAGCCCTCTGGATCGCCGTGATAGTCGACCAGAGCGGCATAGGCCATCGCCTGTGGGGCCAGCACGACGGCGTAATAGATCGCCGTGATGGCCGCGCCGAACAGCTGATAGAGGATCATGGCTGGCGTGAAGAAGCCCCCGATGGACGAGAAGTCTGGCCGGAACAGCTGGCCCACATCGGCCAATGAGCCTCCCAGAGCGGTCATGCCGACCCCGGCCAAGGCGACAAAGACAATATAGGCCATCAAGGCCGCAACAATGCCCATCACGAAGGCTAGGATGTAGGCGCCGAACAGCTGCCAAAAATGGTTGCGGGTTACCGACCAGGCGCGAAACACGACGATCCGGCGCTCAGCAAAGGTCATGGGACCGCAGAGCGACAGGCGCACCGCCACCCAAAGCATGCCTGCAAAGGCTGCCAGTCCACCAACCGTGCCCAGCAAGGGTGCCAGCGGCGGCGCCACAGCGGTCGCAATGCCGACAATCATGCCGATGACAAGGGCAATGCCGAACATGGCGACCATCATCAACAGGCTGACCGCTAGGGTCACGGCCATTAGACGGAACTCATCTTCGCCAAGGGCCAGATGGGCCACAACGCCGCCGGGACGGCCCAGCACGATGCGGAATACGGCGCAGGCAAAGACGGCCATGACACAGATGCCCACCGGAAAAGACACCGCATAGAAGGGCAGTAGCTTCACCAAGGTATCGATGGATT
>CANKPO010000101.1 GCA_947484535.1 Caulobacteraceae bacterium | reverse complement strand
GGCTCTTGGCCGCACCGCGCAGGGCTAGACCCCCGCCGGGCGTCTCGATCAATACCGAAAAGGCATTTTCGATCAGGGCAACATGGCGGGCATTGGCCCCGCAAATCGCCGCCTGAACAGGCTCAGGCAGGGTGATGAACTCGTCAATGACGCGGCTCAAAGCACAGCCTCTTCCAAGGCCGAGACCAGAACGCCGGAGAGGCTCATATGGGCCGCCGCCTCAATACGCATATGGACGATCTGTCCGATCAGATTGGCAGGCCCCTCCGCATGGACGGCCTGAAGATAGGGGCTGCGGCCCAAGATCTGGCCGGGGTGACGGCCCTCGCGCTCGATCAAGACCGGAACGACCCGGCCGACCATCTCGGCATTAAAGGCGCGGCGCTGGTCTTCCAAAAGACTGTTCAGGCGGGCCAGACGCTCATCCTTAACCGCCTCATCGACCTGAGCGCCCATGTTTGAAGCGGGGGTTCCTGGGCGGCGGCTATATTTGAAGGTGAAGGCCGAGGCATAGCCAACCTGACGGACCAGATCCAAGGTCGCCTCAAAATCGGCCTCGGTCTCGCCGGGGAAGCCGACGATAAAGTCACCCGAAAGCGCAATATCGGGCCGGGCCTGCCGGATGCGGGCGATCAGGGCCACATAGTCTTCGGCCTTGTGATCCCGGTTCATAGCCTTGAGAATCCGGTCCGACCCCGACTGCACGGGCAGGTGCAGATAGGGCATCAGGGCCTCTTGTGTGCCATGGGCGGCAATCAGGGCCTCGTCCATGTCGCGCGGATGGCTGGTGGTATAGCGAATACGGTCCAGACCGGGGATGGCGGCCAGACGCTCGACCAGACCGGCAAGGCCGCCCTCATCGCGCTCGGCCCCATAGGCATTGACGTTTTGACCCAGCAGCGTGACCTCGCGGACACCCTGCGACGCCAGATCAGCGGCCTCAGCCAGCACGGCCTCAACGGGCCGCGAATATTCCGCGCCGCGCGTATAGGGCACGACGCAGAAGGTGCAGAACTTATCGCAGCCCTCTTGCACGGTCAGGAAGGCGGTGACACCGCCGGGCTGACGCGATTTGGGCAAGGCGTCGAACTTTTCATCGGCGGCAAAATCCGCGGCCAGTGCCTCGCCCGACGCGCGGTGGGCCCGCGCGATCATTTCAGGCAGACGGTGATAGGACTGGGGACCGAGCACGAAATCGACCGCCGTTTGACGACGCATGATCTCGCTGCCCTCCGCCTGAGCCACACAGCCGGCCACAGCGATGGTCATCTGACCTCCGGCCCCGGCCTTAGCTTCCTTCATCCGGCGCAGAACGCCCAGCTCGGAATAGACCTTTTCCGTGGCCTTTTCACGGATATGGCAGGTGTTCAGCACCACCAGATCAGCATCATCCGGACTGTCGGTCACGCCATAGCCGAGCGGGCGCAAGATGTCGGTCATGCGCTCGCTGTCATAGACATTCATCTGACAGCCATAGGTCTTGATATAGAGGCGCTTTTGCACAGGAAGATCGGTCATGATGGGGTTATGGGGTCCTAGAGGTCTGGTGGCAAGATGCCCCGCCAGAGCCGCTTAACCCTTGGTGTCCTCTGCCGCGTCCAAAGGCACGCCATAGAGCTCGAGCCGGTGATCAATCAGCCGATAGCCGAGGCGGCGCGCAATGGCCGCCTGCAGGGCTTCGATCTCTTCGTCCATAAACTCAATGACCTTTCCGGTCTTCATATCAATGAGGTGGTCGTGGTGATCTTGCAGCGCCTCTTCATAGCGCGCGCGGCCATCGCGAAACTCATGGCGGGCAATGATCCCGGCCTCTTCGAATAGGCGCACGGTGCGATAGACGGTTGCGATCGAGATGTGCGGGTCCACAGCCGCTGACCGGCGATAGAGCTCTTCAACATCGGGATGGTCCGTCGCGTTGGACAGAACACGCGCCACCACGCGGCGCTGATCGGTCATCCGCATGCCCTTGTCGACACATAGCTGTTCAATACGGTCCAAAACGCCCACCCGCCTGCCAACCTACCGGTTATATCATAGCGGCATCAGAGCGGCTTGTTAAGGTTGCGTCGCAAGACCAAGGCATCAACCGTCCGGCCATCTGCGCCCGTATAGTAACCGCGCCGCAAACCAACCCGAACGAAACCCGCCTTCTCATAGAGGGCAAGGGCGGCCTGATTGTCGACGGACACCTCTAGAAACAGCGCCTCGCCGCCCTGCTGCGTCGCCAGATCACTGGCCGCCGCCAAGAGGGCCTGCCCAAGGCCGCTACGGCGATGGTTTGGATCAACCGCGATGGTCAAGATTTCCGCTTCGCCAGCCACCACACGCGCTAGGACAAAGCCGAGCGGGCCGGTGGAATCTTCGGCCATCAGGCCAATGACGCCCTCCCCGGCCAATAGGTCGGCAATAGCCGTCACCAGCCACGGATGATCAAAGGCCCGAGCATGGAGGGCCGCGAGGGCTTGGGCATCGCGCGGCGCGGCCAGGCGAACCGGCCTCTGCGGAGCCCTCGTCACAGGTCCAGATCCGGCGGCGTGATCCCGCCCGGCAGCTTGGCGTCGGGCGCACGCAGATAGAGCGGCTTGGGCGGAACGATTGGGGCGATGCTGGCCTGCTGGGCGATGGCGGCGGGATCGGCAGCGGCAAGCTCCATCACCACGGCTTGGGCAAAGATCCCGGCCAGAGCCGAGGCGCCTGGCCCGACCAGGGTCACAAGACCCCCTTGCCAAAGCTCGCCCAGCCGCGCGGCAGCAACCTCGGCTGACAGGGCATCGGGGGCCATGACCGGATGGCCATCAATATAGGCTTGAACATAAAGCTGGCCTCGGCGCCCATCAATGACGGCGGCGACCAGCCCAGTTGAGGGAACTGACGCGGCCAGCGCCTGTAAGGAGCCAATGCCGATACAGGGCCGGTCAAGCGCCAGAGCCAGCCCCTTGGCAAAGGCCATGCCGACCCGAAGGCCGGTAAAGGAGCCCGGCCCGACCGTAACGGCGATCCGGACCAATGCGGAAAAGGGCAGATCCGCCTTGGCCATCACCTCTTGGACCATCAGGGCCAAGCGCTCTTGGTGGCCGCGCATCATGGGTTCGCTCTGGCTGGCCAGCACGCGCCCATCCTCGACCAGCGCCGCACTGCAGGCGTTCAGGGCCGTATCGAGGGCCAGAATGATCATGGGGCGACCCTTGGCTGTCCGATCACAGGAGCTGACAGGCTTCCTCAAAGGCCAGACGCGGCGAGCGGGCAAAGAGGTTCTCGTCCGTGCCATAGCCAATATTGCACAGGAAATTGGCCTTGATGTTGGTGTCGGCAAAGAACTCCGCATCGACGCCCGCGCTATCAAAGCCCGACATTGGCCCGCAATCGAGGCCCAGAGAACGCGCCGCAATCATCAGATAGGCCCCCTGAAGGGTGCTGTTGCGCATGGCGGTGGCCTCGGTCACACCCGGCGCGCTGAACCAGTAGCGGGCATTGGGATCATGTGGGAAGAGGCGCGGCATCTGCTCGGCAAAGTCCAGATCTTGGCCGATGATCACGGTGACCGGGGCTGCGGCGGACTTGGCACGGTTGCCTTCGGACAGGAGCGGCAGCAGGCGGGCCTTCGCCTCGGGAGACGAGACAAAAACAAACCGCGCGGGCGAAGCATTGGCCGAGGTCGGGCCATATTTGGCCAAGTCATAGACCGCGCGGATCAGGGTCTCGGAGACGGTTTGCGCGGTCCAGCCATTGTATGAACGCGCCGTGCGAAACAGCTGATCCAAGGCCTTGTCGTCGAGCGGATTGGACATCAGTTAATCTCCGAAAAATCTTAGGACTAAAGGGCCTGTTCGACGCGGGTCACTTCGGGAACATAGTGCTTGAGCATGTTCTCGACCCCAGACTTTAAGGTCGCAGACGAGGACGGGCAGCCTGCACAGGCCCCGCGCATGTGGAGCCAAACCACGCCGGTCGCGGGCTCGAACCGATTGAACAATATATCGCCGCCATCCTGCGCCACGGCAGGACGAATGCGCGTATCAAGCAGGTCCTTAATCTCGGCCACGATCTGGGCTACGTCGCCCTCATAGGCGTCGTCATCATGACCTGCGGCTTCACCGCCATCGCTGAGGATCGGAGCGTTCGAGGTGAAGTGCTCCATGATCGCGGCCAGAACAGGGGCCTTAAGCTGCGGCCAGTCGAGACTGTCGGACTTGGTCACAGTGACAAAATCGGGACCGAAAAAGACCCGGCCGACCCCGTCCAGATCAAAGATCGCAGCGGCCAAGGGCGAGGCCATGGCCTCGGCGGCGCTGCGAAATTCCCGGGTGCCGTGACCCAGCACGTCTCGGCCCGGAAGGAACTTTAGAACGTCGGGATTGGGCGTGGCTTCGGTCTGAATGAACATGCGGGCCTCATTGGCGTGGGTCGAGGCTCCTAAATGGCCCTGCACGGCCACAAAGACAACCGCTCAGCCGCCCTCGTTAGGCCAGATCGGCAATTTCCTCGCGGGTCAGGTCACCGGGAACCACCGTCACCGGTATCTTGCGCGCGCCCCATGCCACCCCATCCTTGGCAATGGATGCAACCAGAGGCCCAGGGCCACGCCCGCCCGCTGCCGCTGCCAAGACCAAGATCTTGATGTCGGGATCGGCCGCGACAGCCGCTCGGATCGCCGACTTGGTATCGGCAAATTCCATGATCAGAAATTCCGGCGAACGGCCAAGATCCTGCATGACCTGTTCCGCCGCGCGCTGGAGCACAGCTTCCGCCTCTTGGCGCAGCTGGCGCTGCATCTCATCGCGCACGCCCGACCAGTGTTCGAACTCCGCAGGCTCAAGCACGCGCAGAAGGGCGACCGTCCCGCCCGTGGTCTTGGCGCGGCGACAGGCATAGTGCAGCGCAGCCCCAAATTCAGGGCTGTCATCGGCAATGACCAGAAACTTTCTTGTGCTCATGACCTGAAAGTGGCTCTGACCGGCTCAGAGTGCAAGGACCGATCGCTCAGAACCGCGCCGCGCTAATGGTTCGAATGATCCATACCGGGCATCTTATCGGACATGGGCTTAGAAGCTGGCCTGTCTGCCGCCTCAAAGGGCGTCTTGACGGCCCCGGCCTTTTCAAAGGTCAAGACCATCTCGACCGTGGCTCCGGCCTTGATCGGCGCCTTCAGGCCCATCACCATCAGATGCATACCGCCCGGCGCAAGGGTCACCTTGCCGCCAGCGGGAATCTCGACCGAGGGCACAGCCTTCATGGAGGCCACTGAGCCGGTCATCTTCATCTCATGGATCGAAACGCTGGCCGCGCAGGTGCAGGACGCGGAGACAAGGCGATCATCAGTCTTGCCGTGATTGAGGATGGTCAGATAGCCAGCCGTGGTCGGCGACTGCCCCATCGAGGCGCGGATATGGGGATGGATCAGTTCCAGATTACCGGCCTTGACCTGATGGGCCTGAACCAAGCTCGGCGCGGCCAAGAGGGCAACGGCAACAATGAGGGTCTTGAGCATCAGGACATCTCCAACAGCAAAAATAGACGGGGTAGGAAAGCTCAGCGACCGGGCCAAAAACCGACCAGACGCTTGGTCTCTTCGACCACAGGATCGGCCACGATGCGGGCGCGCTCGGCACCGTCGGCCAAGATGCGATCAATCTCAGCCGGATCATCCATCAGGCGGCGCATACGCTCACCAATCGGACCCATCACGGCGACGGCCAAATCGGCTAGGGCTGGTTTGAAACTGCCAAAGCCTTGGCCGCCATATTGCGCCAAGACCTC
>CANKPO010000100.1 GCA_947484535.1 Caulobacteraceae bacterium | reverse complement strand
GCTCTGGGGCCTTTTTCTTGTCTACCACCCGCCACGGATCACATCGAACACCACGCCCGTGGCGGCAGAGATGAGCAGATAGTCATTGTCGGCTCTAACCCACACGAACCCGCGTGGCGGGGGACGCAGGCGATAGCGTCCATAGTCATAGACCACATAGGTCCGCACATAGGGGCTCATATATTGCCCGCGCTGCCAGTGGCGGTGACGGTGCTCATTTTGCGGGTTGTGATAGCCATAGGCGCGGGGAGGCGTGACAAAGCGATCATAGATGTCGTTGCGGCTATCGCGCCGATCCTGCCTTTGTTCCCAGCGCGCGCCGTCGTGGTCGCGCCGGTCGGGGTCGGCGGCCGCCAAGGACGGGATGGCCAGTGAGGCTAGGCTAGCGACGATCAGCAAAGGCTTCAGAAGTCTGGTCATGGTCTTGTTCCTAAAGGATCGTCCCTCGATCGCCTTGACCATGGCGCAATGCGTCTGAACCCGGCCTGAATGGGCAGGTCATCTAGGGTTAGCGGAAAAGATGGTGAAGACTGTCCTTAACCATATTTTTACGCGGTGAGTGTTTGGTGATTCTGTAGACATCGACGCCATTGAGCTAAAAAGGCTTGCGGCGCTCAGAACGGGAACCGACGTCATGCAACTCTATTCCGAAACCCCAGCTATAGGTGGCACTCCGGTGCCGACTATGGACTGTTCAGCGGATGAACTGTTCCGCATGGGCATGCTCTATTCAACAGGCCAGGGCGGTATGCCGCTCGACTATGTTTCAGCCCATATGATGTTCAATCTGGCGGCCATGCGCGGCTCGCTCGAGGCTAAGATTTACCGCAAGGAACTGAGCCAAGAGATGGACCATGCCGATGTTGCTGAAGCTCAGCGCGCGGCACGTGAATGGCTCAACCACGCCGGATGGCCTCACGCGGCCTAAGCTGCGGACTTGACGACCCTGCTTTGATCAGGCCAAGGCTTTGGCCGACCCCTTGCGCGATATGGCGTAGAGGCAGGGACTAGCGCATGTATCGACCCGGACCTTTGAACCTAATCACCGATGTTCCGGGCCTTGTCGTTGGCCATGCCACCGATGAGCGCGTGATGACCGGTGTCACCACGGTCCTCTGTCAAGGCGACTGGACGGGCGCGGTGGATGTACGCGGCGGTGGTCCTGGGTCGCGTGAGACTGAGGTCTTAGCGCCTGAAAATTTCGTAGATGTCATTCACGCCGTGGTTCTGACCGGCGGATCGGTGTTCGGCCTTGCGGCGGCTGATGGCGTTACTGCGGCCTTGTCCCATCAAGATGTTGGCCTGAGGCTTAGTCCAGCCTCGCTCGCTATTCCTATTGTTCCAGCGGCTGTGCTGCATGATCTGACCAATGGCGGCGACAAGGCTTGGGGACTCAATCCGCCCTATCAGGCCTTGGGCCGCGCGTCGGTTGCGGCGGCTTCGACGACCTTCGCTTTGGGCGCAGTTGGTGCGGGGCGAGGGTCTAAGGCAGGGCTTATAAAGGGGGGGATTGGCTCAACCTCGCTCGATCTCGGCGATGGGCTGATGGTCGGGGCACTGGTTGCCACCAATCCGGTCGGTTCGGTCCTGATGCCGGATGGCCAGACCTATTGGGCCTGGCCCTTCGAGATCGACAAGGAGTTTGGGGGGCACAGGCCGAGTGCAGGCGAGCCGGTCACCGATCCCTTGCCAGAGCTTGGCCGACTGCGTGCGGCTGGTCGTCTAACGCCCGGTGCCAATACGACCCTCGCTGTTGTTGCTGTATCTGCCCGACTGACCAAGGCCGAGGCCAAGCGGGTAGCCATGATGGCTCAGGATGGGTTGGCCAGGGCCATTCGTCCGGTCCACGCCCCCTTTGACGGAGACACAGTCTTTGCCCTGACCGGCGGGACCGCCGATATTGGCGAGGGTACGGAACGGCTCATGCAACTGTCCCGAATCGGTTCGGCTGCCGCCGACTGTCTGGCCAGAGCCATTGCTCGCTCGGTCTATTGCGCCAACAGTCCGCCAACCTAACCCTCAAGGTTTCGCTTGCCTGATCCTTGGCAAGGCCACAGATTTGCGCTGCGCCTTGAGCGCCAATGCAATGTTCAGTGCGCGCAAAGCGCCGGGAGGGTGCCATGATCCAGATCGCTGACTTCGAATGCCTGCTCTATGAGGTGCAGGACCATGTCGCCCAGATCACCCTGAACCGGCCCGAGCGGCGCAATGCCCTGAACCCGCGCGCCTATGCCGAGGTTGAGGCGGCGTTCAAACATGCCAATGCCGATCCAGAGGTTCGCTGCGTCATCGTCACCGGCTCTGATCCCGCCTTTTGCTCGGGTGAAGACGTCAAAGAAATGATGACCGGAGAGGCCCCAAAGACCCCCCGGCCCGTGCGCGTCCGCTTTGAGCCGACCCCGGCGGCCATGGCGGCGATTGATTGCGAGAAGCCAGTGATCGCGGCGGTCAATGGCTCGGCAGTCGGCTGGGGCATGGAGTTGGCGCTCTATGCAGACATTAGAATAGCCTCTGAAAATGCTGTTTTTGCAGAGCTTTTCATTAAGCGCGGTTTGATATGCGATGTCGGCGGCCTGTGGAAATTGCCGTCGATTGTTGGTCCAGCCAAGGCGGCGGAACTGCTCTTTACCGGTGATCCAATCAATGCCGCCGAGGCTGAAAGGATCGGTCTGGTCACCGAGACTGTACCCCACGCAGATCTGATGCCCCGTGCCAAGGCCATGGCCGCGCGCATCGCCGCCAACCCGCCGCTCGCCCTGCGTTACATGAAACAGGGGCTTCGTCGCACCACCAACGGCGATCCTCGCGAGGTCGGCAGCTGGGCCATCGAGATCATCTACCGCCTATTCGAGACTGAAGATCACCGCGAAGGCGTCAAGAGCTTCCTCGAAAAGCGACCAGCCGTTTTCACAGGAAGGTAGCCGTCTGGGGGCCAATATGTCCCGCCCCCGGCGACATGCGGTCACGTTGACCCCCTATCCCTAAGCGCCCAGCCTTTTTCCAGTGCCATGCCAAGGCGCAGGGAGAAGGCCATGATCCACCAAGCCAGAACCTCGGCCCTACAGTTCGAAAAGATGCCGCTAGAGGATGCGGGATTTCTGGGCGTGGTGCGGGCGTTCTTTGACCATGCCCTGACCCCCGACCTGCGCCAAGCAGGACGCGAGACCTTGGGCGTCCATTCAGACATCGAGGCCTGCAAGGTCTGGCATAGAAGGCTCTTTGAGCGCGGCTGGATTGCGTCGGCTTGGCCTGTGGCCTTCGGTGGGACAGGTTGGAGTGCGCGCCAGAGGTTCCTGTTCGACCGCGAATGTGCCCGCCAAGATGCGCCAGTGTTGTTCATCGGCGGTATCCGCAGCCTTGGGCCCCTGTTGATCGAGCAGGGCACGTCAGAGCAGCGCGCGCGGTTCTTGACCCCCATGTTGTCAGGCCGTGATCTTTGGTGCCACGGCCATGGCCAAGCATCTTTGCGTTCGAGCCGCCACCATCTATTCGGGCACCAGCGAGACGCAGCGCAACCTTATAGCCCATCAGATATTGACCAATCGCTAGGCGTTCGCGACCGATCGCTTGATCTTGGTCGATTGGCCCTAGCGTGGATCAAATATATCCGTCACGCTCCCCTGGGGGGCTGATGTTCGACGCCCACATCCGAAAAAGATGACCGAAAGGTCGCAGCCTTCCAACGTGGAGGCACAAGGGAGGGAAATGGCATGACAGACGCGACTGTGGGCGCGCAGCAGGAACCCGTGCTGCCGATCGAAGAGCCAACGGTGACGTTGGTATCCGACGGCTATAGGCGCTACGCCATGGTCATGTTGTTGATCATCTACATCCTCAACTTCCTAGATCGCAGCGTCATCAACATCTTGGCGGAACCGATCAAGATGGAACTGGGCCTGATGGATTGGCAGCTTGGGCTGCTCACGGGATTGGCCTTTGCCATATTCTATACGGTTCTTGGTCTGCCCATCGCACAGTTGGCCGAGCGTCATAACCGTCCTGCCATTATCGCCGTTTCTCTTACGGTCTGGTCAATGATGACGGCGGCTTGCGGGTTGGCACAGAATTTCTTCCAACTCATTCTCGCACGGATCGGTGTGGGCGTCGGAGAGGCCGGCTGTACGCCTGCCGCCCATTCTCTCATTTCAGACTATGTGCCGCGTGAGCAGAGGGCCTCAGCCCTTGCCTTCTATTCCATGGGAACGCCGCTCGGTTCGTTGCTGGGCTTGGCGGTCGGCGGCCTGGTGGCTGATGCCTATGGCTGGCGCATGGCCTTTATCGTCTGTGGTCTACCCGGCGTCCTGTTCGCGGTTGTCGCCGCCTTTACCCTGATCGAGCCTCGCGTAAAGAAGACGTTGACGGCGGTTCAGGCCGCCGCAGCCCCAAAGGTGACCTATCGCCAAGCGCTCAAAACCTTGGCCAACAAAAAGACCTTCGGGCTTGTGGCTGGAGGTGCAGCGGTGAAGGCCTTTATCGGCTACGGCCACGCCCCGTTCACGGCTTCATTCTTCTATCGCAATCACACCGAAGAGATCGCTTCATTGGCTGCGATGTTCGGCTTGAAATCGGGAGGCTTTCTGGGTCTGTCTCTGGGTCTCGTCGGCGGCATTGGTGGGGTGATCGGGACCTATATTGGCGGTCAATTGGCCGACCACTATGCCAAGAAGGATCTGCGCGGCTGGATGGTCATTCCGGCTGTTGCGGCCCTAATCAATATTCCGCTCTATCTGCTTGCCATCAATATGCACAGCGCCGTTTTGGCTCTATCGATCTTCGTCATCACCTCAGCCTTGGGGTCGCTCTGGTACGGACCGATCTATGCCACCGCCCAGAGCATTGCGCCGGTCAATACGCGCGCGACCGCCTCAGCGGTGATGCTGTTTGTTATCAACCTGATCGGTTTGGGCCTTGGTCCACTGGTTGTGGGCCTGATGAGTGACGGGTTCGCGGTCGGCTTTAATCTTGGCTCAGCTGAGGGCGTGCGCTGGGCGCTCATGATCTCGATGGGTTTCAACATCATCGCTGCGGGCTGCTTTTGGGCAGCGCGCAAGACGATCGCAGCCGATATGGAGAGCTAGAGCTTGAGAACCAGCTTGGCCATGATGTCGCGCTGAATCTCGTTCGAACCGCCATAGATCGAGGCGGCGCGGTTATTGAGGTAGCTCGGCACAATGGTCAGGCCATTCTCAGGTCCGACAAAGGGCGTGTTGGCGCGAGGCTTGCGGGCCTCGGGCTGACTCACCGCCGCATAGTAGCCAAGGCCCTCAACCGCGATCTCATCGAGCCGCTGCTTGGCCTCTGTGCCTTGGGTCTTGAGCATGGAGGAGGCCGGGCCGGGGTTTTTTCCCGACGACAGGGCCGCCATGACCCGGTGCTCGGTCATCTCGATGGCATTGACCTCAACCCCGGCTAGGGCCAGCTTGCGCCGGAAATCCGCATCATCGATCAACCGTCCGCCGCCGTCTGCGGCCTCTTCGCGCGCCATGGCCTTGAGCCGGTCGAGATTGACCTTGAGGCCTGCTGCCGAGCCGCCGCCGCGCTCGAACTCGAGCAGATATTTGGCCACGGTCCAGCCTTCGTTCTCTTCGCCAATCCGGTTGGCGACGGGCACGCGGACATTGTCAAAAAAGACCTGATTGACCTCGTGATCGTCAGCCATGGTGATGATGGGCTTCACCTCGATGCCGGGCGTGTTCATTTCCAGCAACAGGAAGGTGATCCCCGCCTGTGGCTTGCCGTCGGTGCGGGTGCGGACCAGACAGAACATCCG
>CANKPO010000099.1 GCA_947484535.1 Caulobacteraceae bacterium | reverse complement strand
TACTGGCCCTCTGGGAGCTTCGCCGCCAAGCCGCGAAAGACCATGGCGTCCAAGCCACTGACAGCCTTTGGGGCGGTGCCCAAGCCAAAGACAACGCAATCTATGTCACCGCTCGGCTGGGGAACGATCAGGACCTCGCCTGCGCGGGCCTTAAAACCCGACAGGTCGGCAAAACGGCCTAGGGACTCCGCGCGATCCGCCAGAAATCTGGCAAGCTCTGCCTCATGGAGGGCGTGTATAGGAAAGACAGGCCCGTCTTGGGCGGTCGATAGGAGCTCAGACATTCAAGACCTTCATAGCCAAACCAAAACAGGCTGCGTAAAGCGCGCGCCAGAGTTTCGCCAAATATCGCACCCAATCGGGACGAGGCCTTAGGCCTTGATATCCAGAACCATCTTCATCATGGCGTCGGCGGTCTTATAGACGCTCATATTGGACAGGAAAGACTGCTCGGCTGTGATCATCTGCACCGTCTCGGTCACAGGATCTACATTCGGCGATGCGACCATGCCTTGACCATTGGCAAAGCTGGCGTCGGGTTTGTAGCTGGCGAAAAAGTCGGGCTCTGCCGTGATCTGGGCTGATACACCCGCAATCTTGCTGGCGGAGGGCGACAGGCTGATCTGATCCACACGGCGCGGCGCATAGACGGAGGGAGCCTGAGGGTCGGATGCCGAACCATCTGCTGCGGGCAAGGCCCCGTCAGATTGCGCATTGGCCAGATTGGACGCAGCCGCATCCAACCGCAGGGTCGCGGCGGCCATGCCAGATTGTGCGATCGACTGAGCTTGCATGTTCCTACCATGACTCAATTTGGGTCCTGAGTCTCGCCTATATTCCCAAAATTGAACATTCTAGTACTGGGTCGCTGGAGATCTTTCCTCCATGGGCTGAGCCAGCCGATTTTACTGACGGCGCGTGGCGCGGCAGCCATGAATTGTAAATGGCTGAGGACCTCACCTATTCCAGTGCGACAAAATGTCTTTAACTGTTTAATATCTGAAAGTTAATTGCTTATGCCCTCTCGATTTCGGCTGTGACAACCTGCCGCTATCTGACAATTATCTTGTGTCCAATTCGAACGTAGCGGACGCTAAAAATTGCGTATTCCTGAACAGTCAAAAATTGGGAAACGCATCAGGAGGGAAAACAATGAATAAGCGCATTCTCATGTGCAGTGGAGCGATGCTCGGCACTGCCCTATCTATCGCTGCGACAGCCACAACGGCCGCAGCCCAAGGCACCCCCAACTCCGCCGGAGACAAGATCGAAGAGATCGTTGTCACAGGGTCATATATTCGAGGCACTCCAACCGACGCGGCCTTGCCCGTGGCCGTCCTCAGTGCTGAACAGCTACAACGTCAAGGCTCGCCCACGGTCCTCGAGCTGATCAAGGCCCTGCCGATCAGTAACGGTGTGCTGGGCGAATCCAACCAGTTCGACGCCCGCGCTCAAGGGTCCGAAGGCTCTGGTAGTGTGAACCTTCGTGGTCTGGGTGCACCCCGGACTCTGGTCTTGATGAATGGTCGGCGCATGCCCATCAACCCGCTTGGTCAAGGCGGTGCAGGTATTGTCGACACCAACATCATTCCAGCGTCGGCCATTGGTCGCCTCGAGGTCCTGAAGGACGGCGCCGCCGCGACCTATGGCTCGGACGCCATTGCCGGCGTGGTCAACTTCATCACCAAGAAGGATTTTTCCGGGTTTGAAGTTGGTGCCGCCTACAAGCATGTCAACGGTTCCGATGGCGACTATAATCTCAACTTCACCTATGGCTGGGTTGGCGATAGCGCTAATGTCCTGATCGCCGCCGGATGGGACCATCGTTCGGTTCTCCAAGCTAAGGATCGCGATTGGGCCTTCAAACCCTATTTGACTAACCCAGACGGGGGTTGGTCTGGTGGTGGTAACCCTGGAATCTATGCACCCCTGTCATCGGCGGCAGGTCTGCCCCTCGCGGGCGGCCTCACCCGTGACGCCGGTTGCGCAGGTGCCGGTGGCTTTGCGGGCTTCTCCGGAGCCTCTCCACGTTGCCTGTTCCACTTCGTTCCCTTCGACAATATCGTCGAAAAGGAAGATCGCTTCCAAATCTACGGCGAGATCAATGCCGACCTGTCGGACAAGACCAAGCTGCACGTCGAAGCGCTCTATGCCCACACTGATGTGCCAAACTGGGCCACTTCGCCGTCATACCTGACCCTGTCATCACCAACGGCTGAGGCCATGCCTGCAGGCTCCGGCACTGGGCGCTATATTGCTCCGGCCAATAACCCCGGTGTCGCCGCCTACTTTGGCTCGATTGGCCAGGCCGTCCCATCGGGCGGTGTTCAGCTGTTCGCAGGGACCTGGCGTCCGTACGGCTGGGGCGGTAACCCTCAGTTTGACTATGGTCCCTCGACCGGTACGCGCGGCTATGAGGCGTTCCGCGTCTCTGGCAGCCTGACCGGTGAGTTCTCCAATGGCATTGGCTGGGAAACGGCCATGACCTACGGGGCAGAAACCGGCCGTCGCAGTGGTTCTGACGCCCTGGTTAACCGCCTTGAACTGGCCCTTCGCGGTCTTGGTGGTCCCAACTGTAATTTTGCTGCCAATACCCCCGGTGCCAATGGCTGTCTGTGGTACAACCCCTTCTCGAACGCGATCAAGTCGAACGCGATTACGGGCGCGGCTAACCCCAACTACATTGCCGCTGTGGCAAACTCGCCAGAACTGTCCAAGTGGTTCTTCCAAAAGAGCTCCACCACCCAGACCGCTAGCACCTTCGTGTTGGACGGCGTCCTAAACGGTAAGCTGAATTTCAGCCTGCCCGGTGGTCAGATTGGATGGGCGGCCGGTGGTCAATATCGCCGCAACTTCTTCACCTCGGACTATGCCTCGCTGGGCAATGCGCAGGCCACGCCTTGCGTCAATACCCTCGACTTTGGGGTGACCAATTGCGTCGGCGCTGTGCGCAACGGTCCGTTCGTGTTCCTCGGCGTTGCAACGCCTCAGGACCTGACCAGCGATATCTTTGCGGGCTTCGGCGAATTGAGCCTCCCCATCACTGACAAACTGCAGGCCCAGCTCGCGGCCCGTTACGAAGACTATGGTGGGCAGGTCGGATCGACCTTCAATCCAAAAATGTCCCTACGCTATCAGGCCACCGATTGGTTGGCTCTGCGGCTTTCGGCCGGCAGTACCTTCCGGGGCCCACCTGATACCCAGTTGGCCAATAACAATGTGACCTCCCTGCAGCAGATCACCGGCAGCTTCCGCGCCGTCGATATCGGCGGCAATCCCAACCTCGCCCCTGAAAAGGCCAAGACCTACAATCTCGGGGCCATCTTCAAGATTGCGGGCTTGAGAGCGACCATCGACTATTGGCAGTTTGACTTCGAGAACCCCATCGTTGCCGAGCCCGTTTCAGGTCTGGTCAATGCGGTGTTCCCAACCGGGGCCGCTGCCAACTGCTCCAGCCCTCTGGCAGCACGCTTTACCTTCAACAACCTCGGTTGCGCGGCTACCAACATTGTTCGCTTGCAGACCTACTACTCCAACGGTTCAGAGGTTAAGACCTCTGGTGTCGATATTGTTGCCGACTACAAGTGGGATGAAGTGCTCCGGGGTGGCGATATCACGCTCGGCGGTAGCGTCACCATCACCAACGAATATAAGGTGGGCGCGACCTATATTGGCGGCAATCTCGCCTCTGCAGCCTTTGATGGCGTCGGCTTCCTGAACTATCAGACCACGGCCGTGCCGATCCCGAAATGGAAGGCTGAAGGCCATATCGAATATTCGGTCGGACCGCACAACCTGCGTTACGTGATCCGTTATATCGACGCCTATGAAGACCAGCGCGTTGCGCCCTTCACGGCGGGCTATGCTCGCGATACGGCCGGTAACCCCGTCACCGTGTCTGCCGGTAAGACCATCGATGCCCAGATGATTCAGGACATCAACTATCGGGTGTTCCTGCCTTGGGACACCACCCTTACCGCTTCAATTGCCAACATCTTCGATGCGGATCCATCGTTCGCACGACTGGAGCTGGGCTACGACCCGTTCACGGGCAACCCACTCGGCCGCGTCTACAAGATCGGTATGACGAAGAAGTTCTAAAGGGACGCCCCCGGCGGGGCTGACTGGCGCCGTGCTCAGGCCTTCGGGCTTGGGTGCGGCGTCTTTTTTTGTGGTCCGTCTTTAAGGACCAAACGCAAAAAGGTCGGCACCTCTCCGTGCCGACCTGATGGCTCATAAAAGTATGTTGGGAGTGCTAGGCCGCCTCAAGCGCAAAGCGCAGGACCCGGGCGGCCTCTTTGATTACCCGTTCGCGCTGACCCTCTTGCGGCTCAGCGGCGGCGAGGGATTGGGCCGAAAGGGCCATATCCACGGCGATCCGATAGCGCGCCCAAAGCCGGTCACGCGACTGGCTAGGATCCATGGCACCCAGAACATGGACGAACTGATCCGTGATCTGGCTGCGCAGCATCATGCGACGCTCAGCCAGATGGGGCATTGAAATCAGCGCCTGTTGCAAAGTCTCCGACCCATTGACGCTACGACCCGCCAGATAGAGGGCTTGCAGCAGGTCTTCCACATGGTCGGACATGACTGCGCGGCCTTGAGCCGAATAGCGACCAAACCAGATATTGGCCGCCTCGGTCTGGCGATTGAGCAGACGGTCAACCAGGGCATCGACCAGAGCCGGTCGCGAGTCGAAATTCTGATAGATCTGTTCGACAGGCACACCGGCACGGTCGGCCAGCATGGTCAGGCTCAAGGCTTCGAGACCAAAATCCGCCGCAACGGCGCCCGCCTGATCGAGCAGGTCGTCGCGGGTCTTGGTGGCCAAATCGGGCCTAGGAAAGGAATGCTGGGACAAGGTCGAGTCCTCTAAACCGAGCGTCTGAAAATCTTGCACTTTGATAACATGATTTACATCCCCTGAGTGTATTATTTTTGGGTCCATAGCAAAAATTACAGTTAGGACGGGCTAGTTGAAAAAATTGTCACTAAAAATCATGGGCTTCCACCAATCCAACGCAGGGGATAGGCACAAAAATTCCATGCTGGAGCCCAAATTAGGCCTAAGATAGGGTCAAATAACAGCCGCCTGCCAGGGTGGGGCCCGAGGTGAGGATAAGCTGCATGACCGACTCAAGCCCACTTTTGGATCTGGTGATCCGCGGCGGAACCCTCGTTGATGGTTCGGGGGGACCGGCCTATCTTGGCGATGTTGGGATCAAGGATGGTCGCATTGTCGAGGTCGGAACGGTAACCTCAAAGGCCAGCCGCACGCTCGATGCGAAGGGGGCCTTGGTCACGCCGGGCTTTGTCGACATCCATACCCATTATGATGGTCAGGCGACGTGGGACGGGGTTCTGGCGCCGTCTTCGATCAATGGCGTGACCTCGATTGCGATGGGCAATTGCGGGGTCGGATTTGCTCCAGCGCGCAAGGACAAGCATGATTGGCTAATCGCCCTGCTCGAAGGGGTCGAAGACATTCCGGGCACGGCGCTGGCCGAAGGGCTGACCTGGGACTGGGAAACCTTCCCGGACTATCTGGATGCGCTGGCTCGGCGTAGGTTTGCCGTCGATGTTGGGGCTCACGTCCCCCATGCGGCCTTGCGGGCCTATGTCATGGGCGACCGGGGCGGAGACCATCTGGAGGTTCCAACGACCGCTGAGATCGCTGAGATGGAGCGCCTGATCCTCGAGGCCGTCCAGGCCGGGGCCTTGGGCTTTTCCACCTCTCGCACCTATGTCCACCGCTCGCGCAGCGGCGATAGCATCGGCACCCTGTCGGCGACAGAAGCCGAACTGAT
>CANKPO010000098.1 GCA_947484535.1 Caulobacteraceae bacterium | reverse complement strand
TGGTCATGGGCGAAGTCTCTGGCCTGAAGGGCTGTGATGTCCGACGCGGTTAGGACCAGCCCGCCGTCAGCGGTGCGGCTCTCAGCGAGGCTCAGCCAGCGGCCCCCGACCATTTCAATGATCCGCTCGCCGGGGCGGGTCTCATCGGCCGGATGCTCGCGCAGGATATTCATCATGACGATGCGGTTGATCCCGTCGCGGGCCGCGCCGGGGATCAGGAAGCTCGGATCAATCTTGAAGAAGGTCTGATAGGGCGGGTTCCACATGACCAAGCGGCCATGGCGATCCCAGAGGGCAAAGGCTTGGTGGATCAGATCGACGGCATCGCGAAGTCTGCGCTCAGCCAGATTGGCCTTGGCGAGGGCATGGCGCTCGGCACTGATATCTAAGGCCACGCCGCGCATCAGAAGGGGGCCACCTTGCGCTGAGCGGGTTACGGACTGACCACGAAGGGTGATCCAGCGAGAGGGGCCACCGGCCATGGGCACGGCAAAGGTCAGGTCGATCCGGCCATCGCTATGGGCCAACCGAAAGGCTTCGTGCACTGCCGTGCGATGATCAGGGCTGATCTTGCCGAGCAGATTGCCGGGGGAGACCCGAATGGCCGTCGCCCAGCCGAACAGGGCTGCAGTAACGCCAGACAGTTGAATCTCATCGGTGCTGAGGTCCCAGTCCCAACCGCCGCAACCTGCGGCTTGGAGGGTCAGGTTGGCGCGCCTTTCACTCTCTGAGAGGCTGTCTTGAGGCGGCTCGGTGCGGCGCAGCTGCTGGACCATCAAGACCACGAGGCCCAGACCGGCGACAAGGGGGGCAAGTCCTGCAAAGAGGCTAAAGGACCGAGAGGCTAACGGCCCAAGCCCTAGGGCGGTTGCCAGATCCGTGGCGGTCAGAAGAGGATAGATAACGCAAATGGCCGAGACAGTGAGCAGGCTCACAGCCGTCAGAACAGCCATCCAAGCCCAGCGCTTTGGCCTCAAGGCGTGCGGGGCCGTATCCTTACCCCTCCGCTTTGCGCCTCGTCTGGCCATGCCGATCCTCAACCCACGGGTCTTGCGACCCGATTCACCTGTGCGCACAATAGGCGTGAGGAGAGAGTCGTGTCACGGGCTGATGGGAATTGGTTAATGGCTTATTGCATTTGACCTGTGAATAGCCGCTTTCACACAGGTTTTGGGCAAGGCCCTCTGCCTAGATCAGGGCCTTGCCGACCAATTCGCTGACATTCTTGGACAGGCCCGGATGGTTCGAGATTCGAACCAGTTCCGCCTTCATCAGGGCTCCGAGGTCTGGGCGATAGCGTTTCCAGCCGCCCAAGGGCTCGACCAGCCGCGCCGCCGTCATGGGGTTGAAGCTATCAAGGGCAAGGATCTGATCGGCGAGGAACCGATAGCCCGACCCACTCTCGTCGTGGAACCGAGCAGGGTTGGCAGAGGCGAAGGTCTGGACCAGAGCGCGCAGGCGGTTCGGATTACGGGCCTCGAAGGCGGGGTGGGCGGTTAAGGCGATGACCCGGTCCAGCGCATCAAGGGCCGGATTGCGCGCCTGCAGAGCGAACCACTTGTCGATCACGAGCGGCTCGGTGTTCCAGCGCTGGAAGAAGTCGTCCAGCGCCTTGTCGAGGGCCGCTCCGCCAAGGCTGAGCAGGGCCGAGAGGCCGCCCATCATGTCGGTCATGTTTGAGCCTGCCTCATAATGGGCTTGAGCACGGGCCGCGACGGGGTCGCTCGGCTGCGCCGCCAAGAGATCGAGCGCGGCATTGCGCAGGGCGCGCCGTCCTGCGCCCACCGCGTCGGGCGAGAACGGGCCTTGCGCGGTCATGCCCTCATGTAGATCGGTCAGAAGATCATGAAGATCGCTGGCCAGAACGCTTCGCAGGGCACTGCGAGCCTCATGGATGGCGGCAGGATCGGCGGGGACCATACTCATGGCCATTTCCTGCTCGGTCGGCAGACCCAGCAATAGGGCCTTGAAGGCCGGTTCAGCGGCCTGATCATTCAAGGCCTGGCCCATGGCGGCAGCGAACTGTTTCTCGCCGTCCAGATCTGGCGTGCCGCTGGCGCGGGCGCGGATCAGGTCGCTGGCCAAGCCTTGCCCAGCCTCCCAGCGATTGAACAGGTCCGGATCAGCGGCCAGCAGGACATAACGGTCTTGCGGCGGGGCGTCGGTTTCCAGATGGACCGGCGCTGAAAAGCCGCGAAGGGCTGACAGGATCGGCGTACGGGCCACATCAGTCAGGACGAAGGTCTGCTCTGAACCGTTCAGGACCAGAACCGTCTGGTCTGTGGCACTGTCGCTGTCCGGGGCGATAAAGGTCTGCACCCGGCCATCTTGATCGAGCAATCCAATACGGACCGGCAGGGGCAGGGCCACCTTGGTCGGCTGGCCGGGGGTCGGGGCGGTCTGCTGCGACAGGGTCAGGCTCAAGGTCTTGGCTGCTGCATCATAGGCGGTGGTGACGCTCAGCTTTGGCGTGCCTGCCTGTCCGTACCACTGGAAAAAGGCGCTGAGGTCTTGGCCTGAGGCGTCGGCAAAGCACTGGATAAAGGCCTCGACAGTCGTCGCCTGTCCATCCCAGCGCTCGAAATAGACATCCATCCCGGAGCGGAAGGTCTCTTGGTCCAGAAGGGTGTGCAGCATCCGGATCAGTTCAGAGCCCTTCTCATAGATGGTCGCCGTGTAGAAGTTATCGATCTTCATATAGGCGTCGGGGCGGACCGGATGGGCCAAGGGGCCAGCATCTTCGGTGAACTGCCGCGCGCGCAGGGCCTTGACGTCCTTGATACGCTGAACCGGTGCGCCGCGTTGATCGCCGGAGAAGGTCTGGTCGCGATAGACCGTCAGGCCCTCCTTGACGCAGAGCTGGAACCAGTCGCGGCAGGTGATGCGATTGCCGGTCCAGTTGTGGAAATATTCGTGGGCAACGACGCTCTCAATCCGCTCATAGTCAAAGTCGGTGGCCGTCGCCTCATCGGCCAGCAATAGCGACGAGTTGAAGATATTGAGACCCTTATTCTCCATCGCCCCGAAATTGAAATCGCGGACGGCCACGATCATGAACAGGTCGAGGTCATATTCACGGCCAAAGGCTTGCTCATCCCAGGCCATCGAGCGCTTGAGGGCATCCATGGCATAGACCGCGCGGCTGGCCTGGCCGGGGTCGACATAGATGCGCAGATCGACCGTGCGGCCGCTCATGGTCACGAAGCTGTCGGCCAGCTCGTCCAGTTCCCCAGCGACCAGCGCGAACAGATAGCAAGGCTTGGGGAAGGGGTCGTTCCAGACCGCATAGTGACGGCCATTGGCACTCGCGCCCTGCTCGACCAGATTGCCGTTGGATAGGAGGCGCGGAAAGGCCTTGGCGTGGGCTTCCATCCGCACGGTGTAGCGTGACAGGACGTCGGGCCGGTCTGGGAAATAGGTGATCTTGCGAAAGCCCTCGGCCTCGCACTGACTGCAAAACCGTCCGCCGGACATATAGAGCCCCTCCAGAGCGATATTGGCGGCAGGGTCGATGACAACCTCGGTGGTAAGCTCGAACTGGTCGGGCACGTCATTGATGGTTAGTGCCTCGTCGGTCAGGTCATAGGCTTCACGCGGCAAGACCACGCCATCGATCGCTACGCTGATCAGCCTTAGCCGCACACCGTCCAGTCGAAGGGGAGCGTCCGCTGCACCTGTGCGCCGAACCTGCAAGACGGCGCGAACCGTCGTGGCGCTGGGCTCCAACTGGAAGTCCAGAACCGTGCTGTCGATGGCAAAGGCGAAGGCCTGATAGTCGGCAAGGCGGATGGCGGTTGGTTGATCAGTGCGCATGGGTCTACTCGCGAGCTTGAGGCAGAGCCTTAAGTGGCACCGCCAAGCGCGAGACGCTAGGGCCTAGCGACGAATTAGGCCCGTTCAGCGGTGATCTCGACGCCTGCGGCCTCGGCGGCAGGAGCGAGGGCCTCTGGCTTTTCGATGCGCACGCGAGCGCGGGTCACGCGAGGATCATCCAGGCAGGCCTGAACCAGCCGCTCAGCAAAGGCCTCGACCAGCAGGATGTGACCAGCATCAGCGACAGCGCGGGCCTTGGCGACCACGACCTCATAGTTCAGCGTGTCGGCAATATGGGCAAAGCCGGTGGCGGCACCGGTGGTGATCACATCCAACTCGACATCAATGATCAGCGGTTGGACACGGCCATGCTCGTGCGCGTAGATGCCGATCTCCACATCCAGACGCAGGGCGCGGACAAAGACCTTCAGACCGGTAATCCGGGCGGGGCCGCTGGGGGCGTCGGTCTGGGTGAAGGGGGTGGGGGCGTTCAAGGGGCGTTTCCTGCTGGACTCAATCGCCAAATATATCGGGAGTTCGCCAAGCCAGATGCTGACCCCCATCGATGGCGATCATCTGGCCGGTGACCGACCTTGCGTCAATCAGATAGCGCACAGCCTGAGCGATTTGGCTTGGATCAGCGCGTCGTTGCAACAGGGTGTTTGCGGCCTCGGCCTCAAATTCCCCGGCTGCCTGATGGATGGAGGGCAGGGTCGGGCCCGGACCAATGCCATTGACCCGGATGCGCGGCGCGAGGGCTTGGGCCAGCGTCTTGGTGGCCTGCCATAGCGCCGCCTTGCTCAGGGTGTAGCTGAAAAATTGCGGATTGAGCTTGAGGACCCGTTGGTCGAGCAGATTGAGGATCAGGCCCTCATGATCGACGGGCAGGCTCGCGGCCATGGCCTGTGCCAGCACCATCGGCGCACGCAGATTGATGTCCATATGGGCGTCCCAAGAGGCGCGCGTCTGGGTCTCGATCCGGTCATCTTCGAACAGGGAGGCGTTGTTGATCAGAAGGGTCACGGGGCCGAGCGCGGCTGTGACGGTTGGCAACAGGGCTTGAACCTCGGCCTCGATGGCCAGATCGGCGCTGAAGGCCATGGCCTTGCGGCCCATCGCGTGAAGGCTCTGGACCACCTCTTGGGCCTCATCAGCCCCGCTGCGGTGGTGGATGGCGACGTCGAAGCCGGCCTCGCCAACAGCAAGGGCCATCGCCTTGCCGATTCGTCGCCCGCCGCCCGTAATCAGGGCAACGCCGCGCGACGAAGGGTTCGGCAGGTCGGTCATGTTGCTTTGAGCCTAGTCGGGACGGCCAGTGTCGACCATGTTTAGGGCGAAAAGGGCAGCAATGAAGATGAAGATGGTCAGCAGCGCGATCATGATGCGGCTCCGGTTCGAATGTCGTTGTCCGCCTTTAGCGATCATGCGCCTTTAGGGCAAGGGTGCCGCTATGATGTCGCAGGCTTCGGGTTAGGATTGTCCATGGTTTGGCTTCGACGGATTGAGCCACTGTTAAGGCCCTTTTTTCACCTCAAGTTCCGGCTTGAACGGGGCATGACCTTGGGCGTTCGGGGTCTGGTCATCGATGAGGCCGGGCGCGTGCTGTTGATCCAGCACACCTATGTCAAGGGCTGGCACCTGCCCGGCGGCGGCGTCGATCGCGGCGAGGCGGCGGAGGCGGCGGTCATCCGCGAACTGGTCGAAGAGGTGGGAATTGTCGCGACCTCACGCCCGCGCCTGCTGTCTGTGCACAATAACCATGCGCGCTTCCGGGGCGACCACGTGCTCTATTACCACATTGAAAGCTGGGAACAGGGACAGGCCACCTCTGTCGGTGAGATCGATGAGACACAGTGGTTTCACCCCAATGATCTGCCCGAAGGGGTCACCGCCTCTACACGTCGGCGCATTGAAGAGGCGCTGGGGTTGGTTGAGCCGCATCCGGATTGGTGAGGGGGGGCTTCCTCGTGCTTCGACAGGCTCGACTCAAAGACAAGCGAATTTACCGCGTCATTGCGAGCGCAGCGAAGCAACCCAGGGGACTGACACGAACCTGAATGGATGTTCCCCTGGGTTGCTTC